>NZ_KV823755.1:0-40951 GCF_001815995.1 Dietzia sp. HMSC21D01
CCGCCGTCAACCCCACCACACCCAACGGCACCTCGACGATCATGCGATCGGCATCCTCGGTGGGCATCGCGCTCTCCACCGTCGAGCGGGGGACAACGACGATGCTCCCGGGGGTCAGCTCAGCGTCCCGCCCCTGCAGCGACAGGACCGAGGCGTTCCGACGCTGGTAGATGACTAACAGGTGGTCCTCGCTGCGACCACGGGGAGAGCTGACCGTCATCACAGGACTGCTTCCTCGATCAGCTCATAGATGTTCGCCCGGCGGAGGTCGCTGGCGTGAAAGACGAGCCCGTCGCCCCGGTGCGGTGGCTGCTCTGCGACATGCCGCACGCACGCGGCGGCGAGATCTCGCTCGGCCGGTGACATCACCACGACTCCAATCACGGTCGTGTCCGCGCCGACGAGATTGGTGGCGCTCCTGCTCACCTCACCGACTACGCCCGTCGCCAACCTGTGTACTCGGGCTCGAGACATCGTGCCGGCACCGTCGAACGCCACCACCACCGTTCCGGGCCGAACGATGTGCAGCGCGGCGGTCACCTCATGCTCGATGCGTGAGGCCAACGCCCGTCGAGCCCGGATGCCCAGGCCCCTACGAAACCGATAGGCCGCCACGACCAGGCGCTCGTCCTCAGCCACCCGCTCCGCAAGAGGCGAGGGAACGAGCATCAGAAACTCTTGCGCGTCACCGAGCTTGACAGGCAGGTCCACCGAACGCCCCTCTCCTGCGGAGCGCGCAACGTTCTCGACGGGCGCGCGTGGGCAGCCGCACCGAGCCCTCGGCTCGGACGTTCTCGCGCACACGGAAGATCCGTGAGCCGCGTGGCTTCCCGCACATCATGACCACTAGCCTACGACGACAGAAAAGGACTCGCCAGACCAAAGTATGAGCCGGACGTCGATCGATGAGAGGTGTCGTAGGTCTGAAAAGCAGGGCGCTCGGATCGCCTTAGGTGTTTCGGGTCGACTTGGATAAGGACTTCGAGGTCCATTATTGTGAAGGTGTGAGATGCGAGCGTCCCGCTCCGCTGGACTTCACTGGGCCGGCCGGGCTGGCATCGCGTGACGGACGACTTCGAGTCCTGCGGACGGAGGAGACTACCCTGGAGGCGTGACTGCCGACGGAACGAGTGCGCGCCGGTTGACGCCGAAAGGGGCGGCAACGAGGGCGCGTATCGTCGACGCAGCGAACCAGCTGATGTATGAGCGAGGCGTTGCGGCGACGACCCTTGCCGACGTCCGAGCCGCCAGCGCGACATCGAAGTCTCAGGTTTATCAGCACTTCGCCGACAAGGACGCACTCGTGAAGGAAGTCATCGAGACCCGGGCGGAGGACGTCCTGACGCAGCAGCGCCGGCGCCTTCGACGGGTGGAATCCCTACGTGGGTTCGAGCTGTGGCGGGATGAGCTCGTCGAACGCAACGCGCTACGCAACGGCGCGTACGGGTGCCCGCTCGGGTCTCTGGCGAACGAGATCGCAGACCACAACGAGGATGCCCGCCGGGCGATCGCTGCCCACTTCGATGAGTGGCTGGAGATGCTGATCGATGCCGTGGAGAGGCTGAAGACACGCGGCGTGTTGCGCAGCGATGCGGACTCGCGAGCGCTTGCCAGTGGGCTGCTATCGGCACTGCAGGGAGGTTATCTTCTGGCGAAGGCGAGTCGAGATGTTTATCCGATGCGTGCCGCTCTCGACATGGCTATCGCACAACTCGGGGCCTACGCGACTGAGACCGACTCCTCAGCCTGATCCCGCCTCATCGCGAACGCAGTCATCCCCGCGAAGCTGAGGAAGAGGCGTTCACCGGCGTCGATGATCGTCGCCAGCACGTGGCTGCACGTCTTGCAGCGCACGACCAGCCCCGGGGCGTCCGGATACACGACTGCCTCGCCAAGGGGCGCGATACGCCCGCAACCTCCGCACCGTCCTTCGATCATCGTTGCATCGGGCACGAGGAACTGGGCGAGAGGTCCGGCGAGGATGTTCCCGTCGAGGTGGCTGGTCATCATAGGCCTCCGAATCGTTCGGTGAGGATGTCCTGCGGCGCATGGCCGAGCTTCACGAGCCAGGGCGCGACGGCTTCGACGAAGCCTGTCGAACCGCACACGAAAATGCGTGGGCGGTCTTCCGGAGGGAGCGTCCGCGCCGCGACAGCCGATTCTGTGAGCCGTCCGACCGGCTCCCGCCATCCGGCTGGCGCTCGTCGCGTGTACACGAGGTCGATGGCGAACGACCCGTCCGACAGCTCGAGGAGCTCCTGGTGGAAGTAGACGTCCTCCGGGGTGCGCACCGAGTACAGCAGCCGGAACGGAACGGGATCGGATGCGGCCGCATGAGACGCCGCCATCGCGTAGAGGGGCACGACACCTGACCCGCCGGCGATGAGCTGCACGGGGCGCTGGCTCTGTCCCGGGCGCCAGAGGAAGAACGATCCCAGCGGTCCGTGGACCTCGAGCTGGTCACCGACGCGCAGTTCACGGACGAGGAACGGAGACACCTCGCCATCGGGCAGCTCATCGACCGCGAGGACGATCGTTCCGCCCGTCTCGGAGGATGCGATCGAATACGAACGTGTCGCCTGATAGCCGTCCGGAGCGGTCAGTCGCAGATCGAGATGGCTGCCCGCCTCGCTCCCCGGCCACCCCGGGACATCGAGCACCAGCCGAACCGCAGTCGGCGTCTCTGGACGCACCTCCGAAACCGTGGCGACGAACCACGACGGCCTCACGCGGGGGCGAAGCGGAGCGAGCCGGGTCTGCTCCATCACCAGTAGCGTTCTTCCTTCCACGGATCACCGTAGATGTGATAGCCGCTCTGCTCCCAGAACCCAGGGTCGTTCGTCGGCATCATCGTCAATGCCCGGACCCACTTCGCGCTCTTCCAGAAGTACAGATGCGGGATCAGGAGACGTGCCGGCCCGCCGTGTTCTGCGTCGAGCGGTGCGCCTTCGGCCTCGGTCGCGATCCAGGCCTTGCCATCCAGGAGATCCTCAAGCGGCACATTCGTGGTGTAGCCGCCGTAGGAGTGCGCCATGACGTAGTCATGGGATGTCTCGACGTTCTCGAACAGCTTGTCCAGGCTCACCCCGCGCCAGGCCATGTTGAGCTTGGACCAGTGCGTGACGCAGTGGATGTCGACCGTGATGTCCTCGGCACCGAGCGCCAGGAACTGCTCCCAGTTCCAGTGATGCTCGGTACCGGTCTCATCGAGGATGGCGAAATCCCACGTCTCGGTATCGACATAGGGGGTCGGACCGGCGGTGAGCACCGGCCAGTTGTCGAACAGCGTCTGTCCCGGAGGGAGCTGATCATCGGGTCCACGCCGGCGTCCCGCGAATCCGCGAGTAGTGAACGACATACATCGCCCCTTCCGTCTTCTCTGGCTGTACACCACCGACGATATTGCGGGAGCTCTCTCGCTGATCGCCTGGTCCTGCGCGGAACTTGCCCATGACTGCAGGTGATGAGTCCCCGGGGTGAAAACGGGCCACTGTGCCGACCACACTGTGGAACAGGACGCCCCACCGGGCGACCTCGCCCCCCCGCAAGCATCGAGAAGAAGTCTGTGACCATGTGCCCTGTTGCGCTCGGCATGCCGACCGTTCGCCATCGCGCGCGCTCGACGGTCGGCCGACCCGAGACACCGTTTCTCGTGGACAGGTTCGGGCGCACCGCGCGAGACCTGCGCGTATCGATCACAAGCGCCTGCTCGCTGCGTTGCACATACTGCATGCCGGCGGAAGGCCTGCCCATCGTCCCTCGCGGGGAGTTGCTGACTCCGGAAGAGATCGCGCGTCTGGTCACCATAGCCGTCCACGATCTCGGAGTCCGTGAGGTGCGCTTTACCGGCGGCGAGCCGCTTACGCGACCTGATCTGGTCGAGATCGTGCGCCAGACGACGACAGCCGTGCCCGGCCTGCCGGTGTCGATGACGACCAATGGGATCGGCCTCGACCGCAAGGCGCCGCAGCTTGTGGAGGCTGGACTGACGCGGATCAACGTGTCGCTGGACACGATCGACCGCGAGCATTTCGCCGCTGTCACCCGACGCGATCGCCTGCCTGCCGTGCTCAAGGGGATCGAGGCGGCACAGTACGCAGGGCTCAGCCCGATCAAGATCAACGCGGTGGCGCTGCGCGAGACCCTCGCGGATGCGCCCGACCTGCTGGCGTGGGCGCTTGCCAACGGCGTGCGGTTGCGGTTCATCGAACAGATGCCGCTGGATGCAGATCAGACATGGCGCAGAGACCACCTCGTCTCCGCCGAAGAACTTCTGTCTGTGCTCGGACGCCGATACCGGCTGACCCCGGCCGGGCGTGAAGACCCGTCCGCTCCCGCAGAGGAGTGGCTCGTCGACGGAGGCCCGGCCACCGTCGGCATCATCGGGTCCGTCACACGCAGCTTCTGCGACGCGTGCGACCGAACCAGGCTGACAGCCGAAGGCTCGGTACGTTCCTGTCTGTTCGGAGACGACGAGACAGACCTGCGCACGATGCTGCGAAGTGGAGCAGACGATGCCGCTATCGCCGACGCCTGGCGGGCGACGATGTGGGACAAACAGGCTGGGCACGGGATGGAAGAGAAGAGTTTTCGTCGACCGGCCCGTTCCATGGGAGCGATCGGAGGCTGACGATGTCACGCATACTCGTCCGATACTTCGCAGCCGCCGCTGAAGCGGCTGGCTGCGAAGAAGAGCACGTCGAGGCGACGACCCTCGGAGAGGCGAAGGACGCGCTCCTCACAGCTCACCCGGCACTCGAGCCGGTGATCGCAAAGGGGACATTCCTCGTCGACGGCATCGCCTCACGCGATCCCGCGCGACCGGTCTCCGCGCAGGTGGACGTGCTGCCCCCGTTCTCCGGCGGCTGAGCCAAACCACAAGCGGCTGAGGTCCGATCCACCGCGGGGGTCCACGTGTCGTGAACTGCATTCGTCTCCTGCGCTGCCATCCTCTTACGTGAGACGACCGCGGTGCTGCCCAGATCCTTGTCTCAGCAGGAATCGGAGTACAAGCGCTGGGGATGCATGCTGTCGCTCACCTCGTACACGGCATCGGATGATTCGCGTGGAATGTCCTCGCGCATGTAGCGGAGATGCCGTTCATGGGTGTCTGGGTGCGCCGGCTCACCGCCGTCGAGGAAGACGGTGAAGTGCCACGCCGAGCGCAGGCTAGAGCGCAGCAGTGACCAACCGTCGACAATCAGCATCCTGTCCTCAGGCGCGGCAGCGAGCTCGCTCTCAGGTCCGTTGTGGCGGAACATGCGCAGTATGGTTCGGACGGCGTCATCGTCCGTGAACGGGGCCGCGCTGAGACGAGTCGCGTGACGTCCCACTGCACGCAGCGCTGCCGCCAGGGCGTCGGCGAAGTGCATGCGGGCTGCAGCGTCCACGCCGTCGATGGCGACGAGTATCCGGCCGCGTGGGTTTCTGCTGAGGACCTCCTGAGCGAGCTCCTCCCAGACGGCTGTCCCAGTGGCACCTGAGGCGTTCGGAGACGAGGTCAACGTCGCTTCTCCGGCGGAACGATCAAGAGAGGATGTGTCTGCATCCTGTTCTGGTTGCGCACATCCTTGCCGACTGCTCTCGCAGCGGTCTGCATCCGCGCTCTCGAGATGGCATCGATGGTTTTCATCGGTCTGCCTGCTTCCGATTCGCATCCGCATGCTGAGGCAACTCCCGGATGAGTTCGAGGACATCGTCGGGAACGAGTTGTCCCAACGTTCCGCAGGAGTACACGCTGATCACGACCGTCCCATCGGGATCCAGCACGAATCCGGTCGTCTGCAACTGCGGCGGGTCCACGGTGACGAACGCTCCAGTCGCGGCGGTGATCTGCTCCACGTCCACGCTGTGTCCGATCGGAAAAGTCAGCCCATAGCGCGCCACGAGCTCCGCGGTTATCGGCTCCTCGTCCGCAGTCACCGCGACGACAGCGATACCCGCGGCGGACAAGCGTCGTAGGCCGCGCTGGAACGCACGCAGCTGCTCCACGCAAGACCGGCAGCCTGCTCCGCGAGAGAAGAGAACCACGCCGTACTGCCCGGCGAATACGGCCGGGATCGTTCGGCGTGTGCCTCCCACCTCGAGCAGCTCGAGGGCGGGGAACGCATCACCACCACGCAGCAACGACATCAGAGGCTCGCAAGAACGGTCCGAGCGGCCGCATCGGTGGGTGCGACGCGGGCGGCTTCTGACGGGGGAAGTCGGTTGCCATGAAAGTTGTGTGCTTCAGTCTCAATGCCAGTCATCTGGCGCCTCTTTCCTCGGTGATTGCACCATCGTTCACCCGGCGGGTTCGCTAGGTCGTGCGGTGTATCTACAACCCCACCCACTCCGATCTGCCGTCGGTGAAGTGCTGGTGCTTCCAGATCGGAACCTCTGCCTTGATCGCGTCGACGAGGTTCCCGCAGACGGCGAACGCCTCTGCCCGGTGCGGGGCGGCGACGACCGTGACCAGTGCGACGTCGCCGATCTCGAGGTGCCCGATGCGGTGAGCGGCGACGACATCGCAGTCCGTGGTTTGAGCGATCCTCGTGCACACGTCGATGAGGATTCGTTCCGCGTCGGGGTGCGCCTCGTAGTCGAGAGAGCCGACGTCCTCTCCGTGATCATGGTCGCGCACGATGCCTTCGAAGGTGACCACCGCCCCGTTCTTCCTACTGCGTATCCGTGTTTCCAGCTGCGTCTTGTCCAGCGGAGCAGCGGTGACGAAACCGATCGGGTCAGGCATGTCCGCCACCGGCCAGCTGGTCGTGCAGGTGTGGCAAGAGCGGCTCCAGTGCGATGAGGCCGTCTTCCACGCCGCGTGGCGATCCAGGCAGGTTGATGACGATCGTGCGTCCGGCGATCCCTGCAAGCGCCCTGCTGAGCGAGGCTGTCGGCGTCGCCGCGCGGCCCGCTGCACGGATGGCCTCGGCGATGCCGGGAAGTGCTCTCTCGATCACCGCGCTCGTCGCCTCGGGGGTGCGGTCCTCGGGATGCACCCCGGTGCCGCCGGTCGTGACGATCAATACCGGCTCGCTGGTGAGAGCATCCGTGAGCGCCTGATAGATATCCGCGTCAGCGACAACGACGGGCTCGTCTGGCCGATACCCGTGGTCGCGAAGCCAGTCTGCGATTGCCGGACCGGTGAGATCCTCGCGCGTACCGGCCGCGGTGCTCGTTGAGGAGACGATCACGACCGCCTGTCCGTGGTCTGCGGGCACGGATGCGTCTGCAACCCAGTGCCCGCGCTTTCCTCCGGTCTTCTCGATGAGGTGGATGTCTCCGAGCACGGCGGCCGGATCGACGGACTTGATCATGTCGTGCAGAGCGAGACCGGCGATGGCGACGGCGGTGAGGGCTTCCATCTCGGCCCCAGTCTTCGCCGTCGCTGCGACCGTGGCCCGGATCTCCACCGATGAGGTGCTGAGCTCGAAGTCCACGGTGACGGACTCCAGGGGCAATGTGTGCGCGAGGGGTACGAGTTCGCTGGTGCGCTTGGCGCCCTGGATGCCCGCGACCCGCGCTGTCGGGAGCGCGTCTGCTTTGCGCAGCTGGTTGGCGGCGAGCAGTTCCAGCACCGCCGGTGTCGTGTCGAGGCGGCCGGTCGCGATCGCCGTGCGCCGAGTGATCGCCTTCCCGCCGATGTCGATCATCCGCGACCGGCCGTGATCGTCGAGGTGCGGCAGTTCGTTCATAGATTCCAGGTCTCCACGCGTGTCCCGATGTCGAGGGTGACGGCATCGATCGGGACATCGATGAGCATGTCGGATGCCGCCATGGCGGCGACAAGGTGCGAGGAAGGGCCGCCAACCGGTGCCACCCGGCCTCCAGGCAACCCCACACCACGGCGGAACTGCCGTTTCCCGGCGACAGAGGTGAGAGGCTCGGCCAGGGTCCGCGGCTCGGGCTGTCGCGCGTGCAGTCCTGCTGCCTCACGGAGGACCGGCTCGATGAAGAGCATGAACGACAGCTGCGCGGACACGGGATTGCCTGGGAAGCACACCACGGGAACGCCTTTGTAGATGGCAGTGGCTTGGGGGCCGCCCGGCTGCATCGCGAGAGTATCGACGTGCGCCCCGAGCGGCTCCAGAAGCTCCCTCACGACTTCGTAGTTGCCTGCCGAGATGCCCCCGCTGGTGAGCAAGATCTCGGCTCCCGCCGCACACGACGCGTCGAGAGCGCGCGCGAACGCGGCCGTGTCATCGACGACACGATGCTCATCGACCAAGAGGGCGTCGGCGGTTCGTACCGCTGCGGCGAGTGCGGGGCCGTTGGCGTCGTAGATCTGGCCGGGAGCCAGAAGCTCACCGGGAGCGGCCAGCTCGCTTCCGGTCGAGATCACTGCGACACGTACCTGTGAGCGAACGGGGACGGACGCCACTCCCGCAGCTGCGAGCGCCGCCAGGTGGCGAGGAGCGAGCCGGAAGCCATCAGACAACAGAGGCTCACTGCCCGCGAGGTCAGAGCCGGCTTCACGCACGAACTCTCCGACGTCCGGCTTCCGCGTGAACGTCACTGTCGTTCCCTGGACGGTGGCGTGTTCGACAGGGACGACCGCATCGGCGTCGTCGGGGATCGGCGCACCGGTCATGACCCGGACGGTATGGCCAGGGCGAAGCGGCCCAGGTGTGCCAGGAGCAGCGGGGATCGCACCGCGCAGCGGCAGATTGCTTGGCGTCCGCGCGAGGTCGACCGTACGGACGGCGAAGCCGTCCATCTGTGAGTTCCGGAACGGGGGCAGATCTATCGGAGTCCGTATGGGGTGGGCAAGCACCCGATCTAGCGCGTCAGACAGGGCGACCTGCTCGACGGGGCGCTGGCTCACGGCGTTCAGGAGGGTGCGGACTCGGGCCGTGTGCTCAGCGACCGATGTGCGGGGCATGTCAGTACCTGCTCGCCGTGGGGTCGATGCGGACAGCCCAGGCATCGATGCCTCCGGTGAGGTGCCGCACATCGGAGAATCCGAGTTGGAGGAGCTGATCGAGCGCTTGGCGTGAGCGTGTGCCGCGGTGGCAGTACAGCACGATGGGGTGACCGGTGTCGAGTTCTGGTGCCCGGCGAGGGAGTTCGGTCAAGGGGATCAGCACGTTTCCCGGGATCGCTGCGATGTCGGCCTCCCACGGTTCGCGTACGTCGATCAGCAGCGGCGGGAAGGAAGCTGTGAGCAGGTCGCGCAGTTCCTCGGGCGAGACGGCGTTCTGATCGTCGGATGACAGCGGAGTGGTCTCGATGCTCTGCGCTGCGGCACGGGCGGACTCGTCGCGCCGGTAGGCGATCTCGCGGGTGCGGCCGGTGCGTGCGTCGTACGCGGCGACCCGGCCGATCAACGGCTCTCCGATGCCGGTGAGGAGCTTGAGTGCCTCGGTCGCCATGAACGCCCCGATGACGGCGCATACGCTCGGCAGCACGCCGATCATGTCGCAGGTGTCCGCACTGGAGTCCGGACCATGCGGGAACAAGTCGCGGTAGTCGGTGCCTCTGGCATCCCATGCCACGCCTGCTTGGCCGGCGTACCCCAGTGCTGACCCCCACACGAGCGGAATGCCGCGTTCGGCAGCAACACGGTCTGCCAGCATCACTGTTGCCGGGTTGTCGCTGGCATCGACGAGCACGTCCACACCGTGCAGCAGACCCTCGGCTGTCACGGCGTCGAAACGCCCCTCGACGGCGCGGAGCTCAGCATCAGGAGCGAGCGACGCGAGCCTTATGGTGGCTGAGACCGCTTTGCTGCGACCGATGTCGCCGGGCGTGTGCATCGTCTGCCGGTGCAGGTTCGATTCGGCGACAGTGTCGTCATCGACGATCGTGAGGCTGCCGACGCCTGCGGCAGCAAGGACCGGCAACAGGGTGCTGGCCAGCCCACCCGCGCCGATCACGAGCACATGCGCTCTCGAAAGACGCTCCTGAGCGGGAACGCCGAAGCCCGTGAGGACGCGCTGCCTCTGAAAGGTCGGAGAGAGCGGATTGACCGGCATGCCTTCAGGCTAGGGAGCCGGTCCCAGCGGGTGAGGTCGGAAGCGGCGAGACAGCAGAGAGCAGACAAAGCCCAGCAGTCGCAGGCCATTCTCACGACCTCGGCTACGGGAGGCTTGAGACAGGTCGGCAACTTCGTTCGCCTGACCGACCGTCTTTCAGAGGAGTTCCTGTCGTGCGTGCCCCCTCCCTCCTTGCGGCAGCCGCAGCGCTCCTTCTGCTCGCTGGATGCTCATCGCCCGGCACAGGAAGCGACGAATCGGATGTCGGGGCAAGCAAGGACGACATGACATCCGGAACGGTGACAGTGTTGGCCGCAGCCTCCTTGACCGACGTGATCGACGTCCTCGCCGAGAGGTTCGAGGACGCGAACGCAGATGTCGACGTGGTCGCCAGCTATGGCGGATCGTCGGCGCTCGCCGAGCAGATCGTCTCCGGTGCCCCGGTGGACGTGTTCTTCTCAGCGAATGAGGCGACGATGCAGTCTGTCGTCGACGCAGGCCTGGCTGCCGATCCGGAAGTGCTCGTCACGAACACGCTGCAGATCGCGGTTCCCGCCGGGAACCCTGCAGGGATCACCGGTCTCGCCGACTTCGCACGGCCTGAGCTGACAATCGCATTGTGCGACACCGCGGTGCCGTGTGGAGCCGCAGCGCAGTCCCTGCTCGACCTTGCTGGTGTTCAGGCCCAACCGGACACACTTGAGGAGGACGTGCGTGCCGCACTGACGAAAGTCTCTCTGGGTGAGGCCGACGCCGCACTGGTCTACGTGACCGACGTCGTCGCAGCAGGGAGCGCGGTGGAAGGCATCGATGTGCCTGAGGCGCAGCAGGTGATCAACAACTATCCGGTCGCCCTTCTTGCCGAGGCACCGAACCCCGACGCAGGACAGGCGTTCATCGACTACCTCCGCTCCGATGAGGCACGTCAGGTCTTCGAGCATGCAGGCTTCGCGGCCCCGTGAACGCCGGCAGCCGGTCATCCTCGCCCTCGGGGTGATCGGTCTCGCGCTGCTCGTTCTCCCGCTGCTCGGACTCATCCTGCGTGCACCATGGGGCCAGCTGGGCGAACTCTTCGTTCGGCAAGAGGTACTGCAGGCGCTCGGGCTCTCGTTACTCACAGCGACGTTATCTACCGGCCTGAGTCTCGTCCTCGGTATCCCGCTAGCCGTCCTGCTGAGCCATTCCGTTCACTGGAAGGTCCTGCCGCGCCGCCTCTTGCGGGCGGCGATCACTATCCCGCTGGTACTGCCTCCCGTTGTCGGCGGCATTGCGTTGCTTCTCCTGCTGGGACGGCGAGGCATCCTCGGGCAATGGCTCACGCAGGTCGGCATCACTATTCCTTTCACCACCGGTGCCGTTGTGCTCGCGCAAACCTTCGTCGCGATGCCCTTCCTCGTCTTCGCCGTCGAAGGCGCGCTGCGATCAGCGGACCGCCGCAGCGAACTAGCCGCCGCCTCCCTGGGCGCCAGCCCGTGGCAGATCTTCCGCCTCGTGACGGTTCCGCTGACCGCGCCTGGAATCGCCGCGGGCGCCGTGCTGTGCTTCGCCCGCGCGCTCGGCGAGTTCGGCGCGACGATCACGTTCGCCGGCTCCTTCCCCGGCGTGACGCGCACACTCCCGATCGCGTCGTACCTCGCGATGAACTCGGACCCCGACACCGCGATCGCCCTCGCACTCGTCCTGCTCGCGGTATCACTGGGTGTGCTCCTCGCACTCCGCGACCGATGGCTGCCAGGCACCGCATGACCTTCGAGCTCACCGTCTCCGCACGTATCCCACGCCCCGCCTTCGACGTAGTCGTGGAGCTGAAAGCGGATCCCGGAAGTGTGCTCGCCGTCGTCGGACCGAACGGTGCCGGAAAGTCCAGCGCCATCGCGGCGATCGCAGGCTTCACCGAGTCCCACGGCACGATTCGACTGGGGGACAAGGATCTGGCCGGTCTTCCTGCTGACCAGCGAAGGATCGGCGTCATGTTCCAAGACCTGCTCCTCTTCCCTCACCTCACGGTGCGCGAGAACGTCGCCTTCTCAGCCAAAGTCCGCGGTGGGCGTTGGTCCGCCGCCCGGCGCAGCGCAGACCCCTGGCTGTCTCGCTTCGGAATGGCGGACCTGGCAGAGAGATACCCCAGTGCACTCTCCGGCGGGCAAGCTCAGCGTGTAGCGCTAGCCCGTGCCCTCGCATCCGAGCCGAAGGCACTGCTCCTCGACGAGCCGCTCGCGGCGCTGGACGTGGAGTTCCGGGATGAGGTGCGTGCCGACCTCGGTCTGCGTCTCCGCCAGTTCGCCGGTCCGACGATCCTCGTCACACATGACCGTGAAGACGTCGAGGTGCTCGCTGACGAGGTGATCGTCCTTGAGACAGGGCGCATCACGCAGCGAGGAAGCCTCGCCGATCTGGCACGAAATCCTGCGACCGCATGGATTGCCCGCTTCACAGGTGCCCAGGGAAGAAGGGACGCAGACGATGTCAGGTACGGATGATGACTTCCTCTTGGGGCTCGCCGGAGTATCGGGAACGATGCTCGGCACGTTCATCGTGGGCGTGTTCTTCTACATCGACTCGGAGATGCACCGCCGACTCGCAGCGTCGGAGGCTGCGGACCGGTATCTCCGTTCGTCGGTCCGCTGGGTCTTCACCGCCTACTCCATTCCGCTCCTTGTTCCGCTCGTGCTCGCGTCGCTTGATCCGCTCTGGGGCGCGCTGAGCTTCATCGTCCTCGGCATCCTCCTGGTAGCGATGACAGTGGAAACAGGACGTCGTATCCTCGCGAGGGGCGGGTCCGGCTCCTCACGCGCTCTATTCGTGAACGAATGGCTCTCGAGCGCCGGCATCGTCATCGCCATGGTCCTGCCATGGACATTGGGAGGCTGGGTGCCCGATCCGACTGAGTTCGTCCCCTCGCTGCTCATCCTTCTCGCGTGCGGCTTCGCGAGCACAGCGGCGCTGGTCATGACGCAGTTCGACGCGACGATGGGCATGGTGGACGCCGTCATGGGAGACAGAGAAGGCGCAAAGCCTGAACATCCGACAGAGAGCTGAGCCGCGCTCTTGCTTGGTCGCGAGGGGAAAGATGTCCCGACGTCTACTGTTCGTCTTCGTCGAAGGCGATGCGTGCGCGTTCAATGTTCGGCAGTTGCTCATCTGCCCAGGCGACGAGCGCGTCAATCGGCCCGCGCAACGTCTTGCCCAAGGCGGTGATCCCGTACTCGACGGCCACCGGCCGCGTGCTGATGACTCGGCGTTGCACGACTCCGTTTCGCTCCAGCCGACGCAACGTCGCCGTGAGGGACTTCTGCGTCACTCCCGGAATCGCACGCCGTAACTCGTTGAACCGACAGGGTCGCTCGCACAGTTCGTTGAGCACGCTGAGTGACCACTTGTCGAGCACCTGGTCGAGCAGCTCGCGATGCGGCGTCGCGATACGCAGCTCGCTTTCGCATACGGCGTCGGTATCGGCCATGAAACCAGGTCTCCTTGAAGTGTCCTTCAACTACCAAGTATCAATAGTAAACCACCAACGAAGAGGACCTTCTATGCCAGTCACACGCTTCAGTCCTGCCGGTCTCCAGCCAGGAACGCCGTATGATCACGTCGCCATTGGCACCGGCACGCGTCACGTGCATATCAGCGGCCAGATCGCCCGTAGTGCGGAAGGAAAGCCCATCGCGATCAACGATCTCGCGGGTCAGGTCGCGGAGGTTCTCCGCAACACAGCTCGTGCGCTCGCAGGCGCGGGTGCATCCTTCGACGATGCGCTTCGGTTGACCTTCTACGTCACCGAATGGGAGCCCGAAAAGATCGCACCTTTCATGGACGGGATCGCTCGGGTGGCTGAGGAGCTGAAGCTGCCTCAGCCCTTGCCGCCCGCGTCCCTGATCGGGGTCGACTACCTCTTCGAGCCGGACGTTCTCGTTGAGCTCGAAGTCACCGCGATTCTCGATTAGCCCGTGTTGTCCGACTGCACGACGTAGTGCGCGCGGCGCCTCTCACCGGACCGGTGAGAGGCGCCTTGGCAGGTCGGTCAGGCTGCGATGTGAGACACGAGGAACCAGCGGTCCTTGTCGAGACCTCGCTGGATCTCGATCGCGACGTCCTGACTGGTGAGGTCGATCCCGTCGAGGCCATCGACCGCTGCGCGGACGTCCGCGAGGAGCCTGTCGATGTCTGCGATCACCGCGTGCACGAGGTCGTCTGATTTCGCGAAGCCGACCGGAACGCTTGTCACGGAGCTCTTCTCGGCGACCGCGCTGACGCGGGCGTCGAGCGGAAGGCCGAGGGCGACGATGCGTTCCGCTGCCGCGTCGGCGAACTCGCCGGCGTTGCCTGCGATGGTGTCCAGCAACTCGTGGACGCCGACGAAGTTCGCGCCACGCACGTGCCAGTGCGCCTGCTTGGCGTTGATGGTCAGCGCCTGAAGGCCGAGTACGACGGGGGTGAGGAACTGCGCGGTCGCGACAACCGCTGTCGGGTCGCTCGCGGTCGTGGCGACGGTGTCTGTGCTGCTCATTTCAATCGTTCTCCCTGCTCGTTGGTTTCTTGATTCGGTGGATTCGGTCACGATCGGATGTCTGCGCCGGCTGGCTCTGATGCGGTTCGGGCTCGGAGGGCGGGGATGACGTCTTGTCCGATCTCCTCCATGACGTCTTCGACGTCTCGTCGTCCCGGCCGCAGCACGAGGTTGACGTGCGCGACCCCTGCCGCTGCCAGTCCGGTGAGGTAATCGGTGAGACCGGTGGTGCCGACTCGTGCACCGAGGCGGATCGGCTCGAAGGGAGCATCCGGGTTTTCAGCGAGGTCGAGGTAGAGGTTCGTCATGAACGGCTTGAGCGATATCGCCCGCCATTGCGCAGCGACGGCGCGCATCTGCGGACCTGCACGGTGGTAGGTCATGTGCGCGTCGAGGTACTCTGCCGCCCACGCAGGCGACTGCTGCGCGCCACCGATCCCGATCAGTGGAATCGTCCCGTCCGCAGGGGCGGGCAGGAATGAGTCCTGATCGATCCGGCCCAGCGCCGCCTGCGCCCAGATCTCACGCAGCACGCGCACACCGTCGCGATAGGTCTCTCCCCGACGATCGAAATCGACTCCGAAGAACGGGTACTCACCCGGCCTGTCGCCCGAGGCGAGGCCGAGCAGCAGCCGCCCACCGGAGAGGACATCGACGGTTGCAGCTTCCTTCGCGAGCGCAACTGGATGCCGCAAGGGGAGCACGATCCCCGCTGTTCCGAGCAGGATGTGTTCGGTCGATGCGGCGAGGTAGCCGAGGTAGGGGATGGGGTCGAAGACCTGTCCGGCGTCGCCGAAGTCACGCGGTCGCCACATCGGCACGTCCCGCAGCCAGAGCGCCCGGAACCCGAGCCTGTCGGCGAGCTGCGCACGCTCCTGATGCCGGGTCAGGTCAGGGAAGAGCCCGTGACCGGAGACGTCTCGTCGGGCGAGATCGTTGTCCAGGGGCAGCTCGATCCCGAGGGACAAGCCGTTCTCGGTGAGCGTGTCCAAAGCGGTCATGGCATGCTCCGTTCAGTACCAGGACGGCTTGTCGCCGTCGGTGCCGGGCTTGTTCACGCCAAGCGAGGCGCCGATGCTGTCGGCCGGGTTCTTGACGAGTTCGGCGACGAGCGCGCCGACGCTCTTGCGGGACACCTCGGTGCCCTGGAAGGGCTCGCCCTTCTGGGTCAGCTCGTAGTCGACCTCATCATCGTCGGACAGCCAGGCGGGACGGATGATCGTGTAGTCGAGGTCGGACTCCTCGATCACTTTCGCGGCGGCGCTGTACGTCTGCAGGTATCCGCCGTCGAGCATCTGGTGATTCCACTTGCCGTACTCGCCGGGAACCTCGTCGTAGATGCCGAGGGTCGAGATCCAGATCAAACGTCGCGTTCCCGCGGCGGTCAGCGCTGCGACGACGGCGCGGGCTTGAGCTTCGATGTCGCTTCCGCCGAGGTTCGCGTAGACGATGTCCTGTCCCGTGACAGTGCGTGTGAGGAGATCTTTGTCGAGCACGTCACCCTCGACGACCTGCACGCGGACGCTGGGAACATCCGGCAGGCTCTGGGGGCGACGCAGGTAGAGGGTCAGCTCGTTGGCAGGCTCCTCGAGGAGCGCGGCGATGGCGTGTTTTGCGATGCGTCCGCCGGCTCCGAGCACGGTGATCTTCGTCATGGACTTCCTCTTTCGTTTGTGTGGTCTTGGGGGATGGTCAGCGGTTCACGTCGACGACGATCCGGCCGCGGATGCGGCCGTCCAGAAGGTCATCGGCAACGGAGAGGGCCTCGCTCAGGCCGACCTCGCGGCTCATAGCGGGCAGCAAGTCCAGGTCGAGCTCGTCGGCCAGGCGGTTCCATGCTGCGACGCGCTTGTCGTGGGGCTGGGTGACGCTGTTGAGGCCGAGCAGGCTCACCCCGCGCAGGATGAACGGTGCGACGGTGGCGGGCAGATCCATGCCCTGTGCGTTCCCGCATGCGGCGACGGCGCCGCCCGCCTTCGTCCCGGCACAGGCATTCGCAAGGGTATGGCTGCCGACGGAGTCGATCGCAGCCGCCCAGCGTTCCTTGCCGAGCGGCCGGCCGGGCTCCGACAGCTCTGTCCGGTCGATGATCGTCATCGCGCCGAGGCGGCGCAGGTAGTCGGCTTCAGCGGGACGGCCGGTCGACGCAACGACCGAGTAGCCGCCGCTTGCCAGTAGCGCGATCGCGAACCCGCCGACTCCGCCGTTCGCGCCCGTGACGAGGACGTCACCCGCATCAGGGCTGAGGCCGTGCGATTCGAGGGCCATGAGGGAGAGCATCGCCGTGTATCCGGCCGTGCCGATCGACATGGCCTGCCGCTCCGAGATCGCGTCAGGAACCGGCACGAGCCAGTCCGCGCTCACGCGAGCCCGCTGGGTGAGGCCGCCCCAGTGCGTCTCGCCGATGCCCCATCCATTCACCAGCACCCGGTCACCAGGCGCATAAGAGGGGCTGTCGCTGTGTTCCACGACACCGGCGAGGTCGATCCCGGGCACCATCGGGAAGCGACGCACGACTGGCGCCTTTCCCGTGATCGCGAGGGCATCTTTGTAGTTCAGGCCGCTGTACGACACGCGCACCGTGACGTCACCGTCAGGTAGCTCGCTCTCGTCGAGTTCGCGCAGCGCTGCCTGGTGTCCGGCGTCGGTCTTGTCGATGGAGATTGCGCTGAACATCATGCTCTCCCGGGATGGATGCGGACAGATGCGAGGTAACCGGCGAAGAACACTTCCATCGGTCGGACGTCGCGGGTCAGGCGGGCGCGAAGGATCGCGCCTTCCCAACCCACCCAGAAGAACGACGCCAGTTCGTCGCAGTCGGAGCCGGGCGGGATCTCGTCTGCGTCTGCGGCCAGTCGCAGGCACGCCGCGACGCGACGTTCCCAGTCGCGAAGCACGTCTTCGAGCGCTTCACGGTAGCCGTCGGGGAGGGAGGAGACCTCTTGGCCGAGGTTGCCGACTAGGCACCCTCGTTCGAAGTCATGTCGCACCATGCCGGCCTTGGCATCGTCCACGAACCGCGTCAGGCGTTCCAGCGGCGACGGCCCCTCTTCGAGCAGCCATCGGTCGAGCTTGCGAGCGAAGTAGTCCGCATACCGTTGCAGCACCTCGAATCCGAACGCGTCCTTGCTGTCGAAGTAGTGGTAGAAGGAGCCCTTCGGCACGCCGACACGCTTCAGGACCGCGTCGATGCCGGTCGCGCTCATGCCCTGCGTTGTGAGGACTTCCATGCCGCAGCGCAACAGCGCTTCCCGCGTGTCTCCGTGCTCGCGAGGGATCTTCGGGGGCCGTCCCCGGCGTGGTCGAGCTGCGATGTCGGTCATGACAGCGAATTTAGACCGACCGTCTCTAAATAACTACAAGTGCGCGCAGAGCATGCAGAGATCGGCCATCTGATGCAGTAATCGGCCAGTGCGCTTGTCATTAGCTCAATGTCAGACGGGAGAGTCGTCATCGAATCCATGGCGCAGGCGATGGATGCTGCGCACCCGCTGTGTGCCCGCGGAGACTTCCTGCGGCCTGCCTCGCCCTAACCTTGCGTTGGACTCGCTGGAGTTCCTCTCCAACGTCACCTCAGAGCCACCACGCCTCAGTAGTGCCCCTTAGGGTGGTGTAGCCCGCGGTGGTCCGGCTCGTCGTTCACGACGTAAGCGCGGTCACCGTGTGATCCTTCGAGAAAGCTCTCTACTTCTCACTCGAATGGAGTCATCACGATGACCGCTCCTCATATTGTCGACCCTGCTGGCGTGCTCAGCGAAGCACTGTTGGACGCGTCGCCGGATCTGATGCGCAGCTTGCTGCAGACGATGATCAACGCGTTGCTGTCCGCGGACGCGGACGCCGTCGTTGGCGCGGAGTGGGGTAAGCCCTCACCCGACCGGCTCACGCAGCGCAACGGTTACCGGCACCGCGACCTCGACACCCGCGTCGGCACCATCGACGTCGCCATCCCGAAGCTGCGGGCAGGTACCTACTTTCCCGAGTGGCTGCTCGAGCGCCGCAAACGCGCCGAAACCGCGCTGATCACCGTCGTCGCGGACTGTTACCTCGCCGGGGTCTCCACCCGTCGGATGGACAAGCTCGTGAAGACCCTCGGGATCCACTCACTGTCCAAGTCCCAGGTTTCCCGCATGGCGGCTGAGCTCGATGAGCACGTCGACCAGTTCCGCCACCGACCCCTGGGCGATGCCGGTCCGTTCACGTTCGTCGCCGCCGACGCGCTCACCATGAAGGTCCGCGAAGGCGGGCGGGTCATCAGCGCCGTCGTCCTGATCGCCACCGGCGTCAACGCGGACGGACGCCGTGAAGTCCTCGGCCTGCGCGTCGCTACCTCCGAGACCGGAGCGGCCTGGAACTCGTTCTTCGCCGACCTCGTCGCCCGCGGCCTGGGCGGCGTCCGCCTCGTCACCTCCGACGCCCACCAAGGCCTGGTGGAGGCCATCGCCGCGAACCTGCCCGGCGCGGTCTGGCAGAGATGCCGCACCCACTACGCCGCCAACCTGATGAGCGTGACTCCGAAGAGCATGTGGCCTGCGGTGAAAGCGATGCTGCACTCTGTCTACGACCAGCCCGACGCCGACGCGGTTCACGCCCAATTCGACCGGCTCCTGGACTACGTCGACGGCAAGCTCCCGGACGCATTCGAGCACCTCGACACCGCCAGGGCGGACATCCTCGCGTTCACACAGTTTCCCGAAGGGCTCTGGCAGCAGATCTGGTCGAACAATCCGAACGAGCGCCTCAACCGAGAGATCCGCCGGCGCACCGACTCCGTCGGGATCTTCCCGAACCGCGACGCGATCATCCGCCTCGTCGGCGCAGTCCTCGCCGAACAGACCGACGAATGGGCCGAAGGCCGCCGCTACCTCGGCCTCGACATCCTCGCCAAGAGCCGCCTCACCCTCGTCACCGACACCAGCACCGCGGAGGTGACCGACCCCGTCCTCGAACTCAGCGCCTAACCCCTCACATCGAAGGACCGACCGCTACACCACTACCAGGGACTTGACCCACGCCTCTTGCAGGTCGAGGAACGGTATCCGTGCCGGAGAATGGGTGGATGCCTGAATCCTGTGCCTTCTGTGGGTCGCCGGGGCCCCTGACCCGCGAGCACGTTTTCGGTCAGTGGGTGAGCAGGATTGGTTTGGATCTCGCACCGATGCGTCATCATGCGGGTCCGTTGAATGCTCTGCCGCGCGTCATGGGGGAGCAGCCCCCATTCCGGCAAACGGTGAAGAGCTTCTGTGCTCCGTGTAATAACGGGTGGATGAGCAATCTCGAAACGGTCGCGCAGCGGGTGTTGACCCCGCTGATCCTGGACGAGCCCGGAACGATCACGCTCGAAGATCAAGCAGCGATCGCGACGTGGGTGCAGAAGACCGCGCTGACAGCGATGCTCCTGTCCAGCAAGGAACAGAGGGAGAACGGCTACGGGCTCTCTCCGTCGGAGTACAGGGCACTGTACGAACGTCGCGAGTTGATGCAACCGCTGGAGTTCAGTCAGTTCTGGGTCGGCAGATTCAAGGGAATCAACGGGTTCTCGGCTGTACGTGTTACCCCGCTGACGGTTCGCATTCCGGGGTTCCCCGAGCCGGCGCTGCCTCAGGGGTACGCGATGACGGTCGTCGTCGGTGCGCTCCTGCTGCACGGTGTGCGGTTCACCACTCCGGGTCTTCAGGCGGACACGACGACGGATCTCGGGATGCCACAGTTGTGGCCATCAGACACGTCGGTGACGTGGCCAGCTGGACGGACATGCACGGAGAAGTCTCTGCTCGCACTTGCAGACGGGGGTACGTTGCGTGCACTGGACGGTGAGGTGCGACTGCAACCTTGGTCCCACGCAGCTCACCTCCCGCGGAGTGCCTTCGAAAATGGTGCAGTCAAAGTCCCCGCGCTATGCCGCAAGCACGACATCTATTACCCCGTTGCGCTCTTGCGAGAAGCGCACCAGGGACGGTTCTACGCATTCATGGCTTCGTGCGAGTGCAGCGCCTATCTGATCCATACGGACTCTGACCGCGTCCGTTTCCGAGCCGCGGGTGAACCGGAGGGCATCGCGGCAATGTACGCCGACCTGACTGGGGACGAGTTCCTCATCGAGGATCAGGTCGGGGAGTTCGCCTGCAAGAGGCTGCCCGCCTGACGCGATCGGCCGTGGCAAGCGCTGGGAGGCGTACCTGCTGCATGTGACGGTCTCGATGCGAGTGATGTCCGCGGGTTACGGCTACAGATACCTATTACGCACGGTCGTTGCGGGCGACGGCGACAGATTGCTCTCGACCCCGCTGACGCGCTATTACGCCGAGGTTGGCACTCCACCGGGCCAGTGGCTTGGCGCTGGCGTCGCGGCGCTTGGCGGGGTGATCGCGGAGGGCGATCAGGTCACCGAAGGCCAGCTCGAACTCCTCCTCGGTCTCGGTCGGCACCCGGTTACGGGTGCTCCGCTCGGGCTGGAGTATCCGGCCTACAAGTCCGTGGCCGAGCGGATCGCGCAGCGCGTCGCCGCGCTCGATCCCGACCTCGGGCCGGCCAGCCGTGCGGAGGCGACCGTAGCAATCGAGGCCGAGGAGGCCGCACGCGGGACGCGCCGGGCGGTTGCGGGCTACGACTTCACCTTCTCCATTCCGAAGTCCGCCAGTGTGCTCTGGGCGGTGGCCGATGCGGGGACGCAGGCGCTTATCGCGGACGCGCATCACTCGGCGGTTGCGGAGGTGGTTGCGTTCATGGAGCGGGAGGTTGCAGCGACCCGCACGGGTGCAACCGGCCGCGACGGCGCGGTTGCACAGGTCGACGTCGCAGGTCTGATCGGCACCGCGTTCGACCACTACGACAGCCGGGCGGGCGACCCCCATCTGCACACGCACGTCGTCATCAGCAACAAGGTCCAGACCGTCCTCGACGGGAAATGGCGCAGCCTGGATGGGCGGCCGATGCACGCCGCAGTGGTCGCGCTCTCCGAACTGCACGAGGCGGTCTTCGCGGACCACCTCACCCGAATGCTCGGCGTCTCTTGGGAGGCGCGCGACATGGGCCGCGACCGGAACCCCGCCTGGGCGGTCACCGGGGTGCCGGAGGCACTGGTCAAGGAGTTCTCGACGCGTGCCCAGCACATCGACGCAGAGACCGACCGGCTCATCGAGCGCTACGTCGAGACGCATGGGCGGCGGCCGTCGCCGGCGACGATCATGAAGCTCCGCGCCCAGGCCACGCTCTCCACTCGGCCGGAGAAGGAGGTGCGGTCGCTGGCCGCCCTCACGGCTTCGTGGCGGGAACGGGCCGGGAGGGTGCTCGGGTCGGATGCGACCTCGTGGGCGCGCGGCGTGACGGCGAACGAGGAGCCGTTGCTGTTGCGTGCCGACGACGTGCCTTTGGACGTGATCGACTCGCTCGGGGCAGACGTCGTGGCCGCGGTTGCGGAAAAGCGCTCCACTTGGCATCGCTGGAACCTCACCGCCGAGGCCGCTCGGCAGACAATGGCCTACCGGTTCGCGTCGACCGAGGATCGCGAAGCCATCGTCGGAATGGTCGTTGACGCTGCCGAGGCGGCCTCGCTGCGCTTGACCCCGCCGGAGCTCGCATCCAGCCCGGCGGAGTTCCGCCGACCGGACGGCACGAGCGTGTTCCGTCCGAAGCACTCCGCGCTGTTCTCCTCCGAGGCGCTGCTGGCCGCCGAAGACCGCCTCCTCGAGCGCGCCCGCACCACCACGGCGCCGACGGTGCCGCTGACCACCGTCGAACGAATCACGAAGCGCCCCGACAGCAAGGGCCGGATGCTCGGAGACGACCAGGCGGCCGCGCTGACGAAGATCGCGGTCTCCGGGCGCAGGGTCGATGTGCTGGTCGGCCCGGCGGGGGCGGGGAAGACGACGGCGATGTCGGCGTTGCGGCGGGCGTGGGAGCACGAGCACGGGCGCGGCAGCGTGGTGGGGCTCGCGCCGTCCGCGGTCGCCGCGCAGGTCCTGGCCGATGACCTCGGCATCCAGACCGAGAACACCGCGAAGTGGCTCGACACCCACGACCGCACCGGCGAGACGTTCCGCAAGGGTCAGCTCGTCATCGTCGATGAGGCGTCGCTGGCGGGCACGCTCTCCCTCGACCGCATCACCACCTTGGCGGCGGAGGCCGGGGCGAAGGTGCTGCTGGTCGGGGATCACGCCCAGCTACAGTCCGTTTCTGCCGGGGGCGCGTTTTCCCTCCTCGTTCACGACCGCGACGACGCCCCGGAGCTGGTCGACGTGCACCGGTTCGTCAACGTGTGGGAGAAGACCGCATCCCTCGCTCTGCGGTACGGCCGCACCGACGTCATTGACACCTACGCCGAGCACGGCCGCGTGATCGGCGGGGAGACCGAGGAGATGATCGACGCCGCCTACACCGCCTGGCGTACGGACACCCTGGCCGGGCGAGCCAGCGTCCTCGTGACCGACTCCAACGAGTCCGTCCGAGCGCTCAACAACAGGGCGCGGGCTGATCTGATCCTCGATGGCATCGTGAACGCCCGCCGCGAGGTCGAGCTGCACGACGGCACGAGAGCCGCGACCGGGGATACCGTCATCACCCGCCGCAACGACCGTCGCCTGCGCGCCGGCCGGTCCTGGGTCCGTAACGGCGACAGATGGAACATCACCGAGGTTCGGGACGACGGCGCCCTCACCCTCCGCCGCGCAGGCAAGCGATGGGGCGCATCGGTCGTGGTCCCGGCCAAGTACGCGGCCGAACATCTCGACCTCGGCTACGCCGTCACGTCCTACCGGGCGCAGGGCATCACGGTCGACTCCTCGCACGTCCTGGCGGATGCGTCGATGACCAGAGAGACGTTCTACGTCGCTATGACCCGTGGCCGCGAAGAGAACATCGCCTACGTCGCTGTCGATAAGCCCGACCCCGCCCACGACGGCCTGCACCCCGGTGAGAACACCGAGGCCACCGCCCGGTCGGTGTTGTTCGGGATGCTGCGGCACGTCGGCGCCGAGCTGTCGGCGCACGAGACGATCACCGCCGAGCAGGACGCCTGGGGCTCAATTGCGCAGCTCGCTGCCGAGTACGAGACCCTGGCTGCTGCCGCACAACACGACCGCTGGGCCGCACTCGTCCGCTCGTCGGGGCTCAGCGACGACGACGCAGACGACGCGATCGCTTCACCCGCATTCGGCGCATTGACCGCAGAGCTCCGCCGGGCAGAGGCGAACCAGCACGACGTCGAGACCCTACTGCCGCGCCTCGTGGGAGCACGCGGGTTCGGGGACGCCGATGACATCGCGGCCGTCCTGCACTACCGCGTCGCCAAGGCGACCGCGCGGCCGGCGGGGTCCGGTCGCGCGCGGAAGGCACCACGCTTGATCGCCGGCCTCATCCCCGAAGCCACTGGCACAGTGCCGTCCGAGATGCGGCAGGCGCTGACCGAGCGACGCGACCTTATCGAGACCCGGGCCGATGTGCTCCTCGACACCGCGCTCACTGAGAAGCACGAGTGGATCACGAAACTCGGCCTCCAGCCGAAGCAGGCGCGAGCAGCCCACGCATGGCGGAACGCCGCTCGCACCCTCGCTGCCTACCGTGACCGCTACGGCGTCACTGGGCCTGCACCCCTCGGAGCACCCGCCGAGGCCGAGACTCAGAAGATCGACGCCGCCCGCGCCCGCGCCGCGCTCGACCGGGCTAAGAACCTCGCCCAGGCCGAGCAGCCTGACCAGGGGTCATCGCGCCGCACGGGCGCGCGGAGGGTCGGGCCGTCGTTGTAAGCGAGGATGGCTGCGCGGGCGTTGGTCGCCGTGTCGTCTTCGCTCCGGCCCTGGAGGTCGGGCATCATGGGTAGCACCATGACTGTTCGAGTCGAATCGGCGACACGTATCTCCTGACACCGTTCGCCAGGAGGGAGCTAGATGTGGCCGCCGATGAGGTCCCGGTCAACTTGGGGGATGCGACGCCCCGACACCTGCTGGTGGATTGGGCGAACGGGCAGGACGCGTGGGTGCGTCAGCTCACCGCTGAAACGATCCTCTCCCGGCAGACCCCGAGTGACGCCCTGCTGGACGCCGCCTACGCCACCTTCCTCGCCGAGAAGGGTCTCGGTGACGGCGACGCGCCCGAAATCCCGAAACTCGAGCTGGCAGCGGCAGATGCAGCAGAGGAGGACACGCTCGAACTGGTCAGTCTGGCGAGCATCGAAGGTGTCAACGCACTCGCCGCGGACCAGGAACTCGGTTTCGATTCGGAACTGACGGTGCTGTTCGGACAGAACGGATCAGGGAAGACCGGGTATGCGCGAATCCTGAAGCGGCTATCGGCAGTGCGAACGGCTGAGGACATCCTGCCGAACGCGCACGCCGTGCATCTCGACAGCCCGCCATCTCCCAGCGCAGACATCACCTATCGCCTGTCCGGCACCGAGTCGTCGGTGCGATGGCGCGACGAAGCCGGCCTGGCACCGTTCACTCGCATCAGTGTCTTCGACGCCAGTGCGGTGTCCCTGCACGTCGACAGCGACCTGGGCTATGTCTACACGCCCGCCGAGCTCGCACTGTTTGCCCACGTCGCCACAGGCATACAAGGAGTGCAGCAGCGGATCGCAGCAGAGGTGAGCACGTTGGCGCCAGGGAGCAACCCGTTGCTCTCACGGTTCACACGCGGCACGAAGGTGTACCCCGTGATCGAGACGCTCGGCGCCACCACCGACCTCGCGGACCTCGACGCTCTCGCAACATTGCCCGAAGGCGCAGAGGCCGATCGCGAACGACTGGAAGGCGAAGTCGCCGCGCTGCGTTCGAACTCTCTCGACGCGATCCTCTCTAGTTCGCAGGAGGCAGAGCGGCAACTCACACGCTTGCGCGGCATCCTCAACGCCGCGCAGAACTTCGACGCGGCCGCCTACGAGACGGCACGATCCAAGCTCGAACAGGCCGAGCAGCGGAGAGCAGAGGCACGGGAACAGCTCTTCAGCCAGGACGAACTGCCAGGACCGGCAGATGAAGAGTGGCAAGAGTTCATCGTTGCCGGCGACTCGTATCGACAGCACCTCGGCCGTGAGCACTACCCGACCACCGGCGACTCCTGCTTGTACTGCATGCAGGAACTCAGCCCGACGGCTCTGAACCTGCTCACTCGCTACCGCACGTTCCTGGACGAGACGCTCATCCGTCAGGTGCAGGATGCGAACGCCACCCTTGCGGCTTCAAAGTTCACCGTCAACGAAGCAGAACTGGCTCGCGCGATCGAGTTCGCCTCGGAGCAGCAGGACCGCGAGAAACCTCCTGCATGGGCAAGCCAAGCGGGTGAGGTGCTCGGGGCGATACGGGTCATCGCGCAGGAGACTGCGGACGGACAGCCCGTCGCTCAGAGCACCCTCCGCGAGGACGCACGAGCCGTTGGTACTGCCGTGTCAACAGAACTGGAAAGCACCAGTGCTGCCGTGCGGCAGATGGCAGATGACAAGGCCAACGCTGCTACCGCGCTCGCTGAGAAGCAGAGGGCCGTCTCGGAGCTGGTCGCGCGCATCGAGCTGAACCGAAACCTCGCCGCGGCCCGTGAGTATGTGCGACGTGCACGACGAGCTCAGCAACTCGAGAAGCTCTCGCGTGTCATATCGAACGGCGCATCGAAGCAGCTCACGGTGCAATCGAAACTCGCGAGCGAGGACCTTGTGAACAAGAACTTCGAGACTCTCTTCGCCGAAGAGTGCGCCCGCTTGCGCGCACCACAGGTCGCGCTCCGATTCCAAGGCAGGAGCGGGCAGGCTCAACGCAAGAAAGCAGTCGCGTCCTACAAACCGTCCGCTGTGCTCTCAGAAGGCGAGCAGAAGGTCTTGGCTCTGGCGGACTTCCTCGCCGAAAGCCGGATGCGTGGAACGAAAGCGCCGCTGATTTTCGACGACCCGGTGACGAGCCTTGACTACAGACGGCTCGACGAGGTCGCGGCCCGTATCCAGAACCTCGCCGAGACGCATCAGGTTGTTGTCTTGACCCACAACATCATGTTCGCGTCAGCGCTCATCGCGGCCCGACAGAACAAGAAGCTAAGAACACGGATCTATGAGGTCCGCGATGGTGGAGAGACCAAGGGGATCTTGGCACCGGACGTCGAGCCGAGGCTGGATACGCCCGCTGACCTCGCGAAACGGATCAATGCCAAACTGCAGGAGATACCCAGTGCCGAACCAGTGGTGCAAGATGCGCTCATCAAGGAGACGTACGACCTGATCCGAGCCTGGTGTGAGGCGTTCGTAGAGCAGGAGCTGCTGCAAAACGTCACGCAACGCTATCGCAAGAACATCATGATGACGCGCCTGTCCAAGATCGACAGTTCCCGACTCGACGACGCGATCGCGGTCATCGAACCTCTCTTTGACCGCGCCTGCGAGCGGATGACCGGGCATTCCCACGCAGCCGAGTACATGAGCACTAAACCGACCGTCGGAGATGTCCAGGAGGACTGGGAGAAGGCCAAAGCAGCGCGAGCTGCCTATATTGCAGCTTGAACGGTGAGGGCATCACCAAGGATGCACCATCGGCCAAGCCCGGAACGGCGAGGCTAGAGCCTGCGGGGTGGTCTCCGCATCGGATGGCTGACGCTAGGTTCGCGTGAGAACGCCTGCGAGCCTTCATCCGCAGAACCGAAGAGTGCGGTGATGTCTGCAGCGTCGGTGACAAGGGCGGCGATGCCCTCGTGCAGGAGCCGGTGGGTGCCCGCGCTGGCCGCGCTGGTCACGGGGCCGGGCACAGCCCCGACTGGCCGACCGAGTTCAGCGGCGCGCGCAGCGACGTTGAGGGAACCGGAGCGGTAGCCGGCCTCCACGACGACGGTCGCGCCGGACAGAGCGCCAAGGATTCGGTTGCGGGCGAGGAACCGCCATTTGGTCGGCGTCGCGCCGGGCGGCATCTCGCTGGCGAGAAGCCCGAGATCTCCGAGTCGTTCCAGCAGCTCACGGTTACCGGACGGGTAGAGCCGATCCAAGCCGCCGACCACCACCGCGAGGGTGTGCCCGCCTGTGGCGAGCGCGGCTCGGTGGGCGGCGGCGTCGATGCCGTAGGCGCCGCCGGCCACGATGATCCGTTCGGCATGCGTCAGATCGGAGGCGAGCTCGCCCGTGACGTGCTCGCCGTAGCTTGTGGCGGCGCGGGCTCCGGTGATCGTCACGCGATCTCTCAGCGGAGCGGTGAGAAACGACGTCACGCCACGAACCCACAGGGCAGTCGGGGCACGCTCGCCCAAGTCGTTGAGCGCGGTCGGCCAATCGTCGTCGCCCGGGATGAGGATGCGCAGCCCGAGGCGGTCGGTCTCTGCCAGTGCCTGCGTGACCGCGTGGACATCCAAGCGTGAGGTGACCTTGTTGCGCCACAGCCCGGCCTCGATCGCATCGACGTGCTTCGGGAACGCGCCGGTGCCAGCTGCCAGGCGGACAGTCTCGACGGCGCCGACCGCGGCGATGAGTCGGCCGGTCACCGCGTCGTCGGGCTCCAAGGTTGCAGCCAGAGCGACCCGTGCGGCGCGCTCGTCCTTCGTGAGAAAAGTGATCGTGACCATGCCGGCTCCCGTTCGTGTGTGCCAGACAGGTGCGCGAGCGCCACCCGAACGAGCGGGCGCACCTCTTACGGATGTCGCCGGTGAGTCGTACGCTGGAAGGAGACAGATTCCTCCTTGATCTGGCGTCCTCGCGGACAGGCCCTCGGGCCACTCTCTACGCACTGTCTCGTCACCTGACCGTGCCACGAGAGGACAACGCCATGATCCGACTGCTCTGGGCGCTCAGCGCCCACGCCCGCTACTACCTGCGGCGCTACACGCCCACCAACATCGCACTCGACGCGATCCGCACCCGCCGCGGCCTGAAATGGGGCATCCCCGCGATGCTCCTGGCCGTGCCGTACTTCCTCGCCGCGAACTACTGCCTAACCCTGATCGAGGATCGCGACCTCAGGTGGCTGAACCTCCTCGTGCTCGTGTTCTGCTGGAACGCGCTCAAGTTCCTCATCATGGGCCCGGTCAGCGTTGTGCTCCTCATCTGCGCTCGCATGGAGGAGTCGGCGACCCGGCGCCGCGACCGTCGTGCGCTTCGGCCGATCGAGCCTGCGGAGCCGACAACGGCGCACATGCCATAGAAGCTGCATCGCGACCTCGCCCGCACCGTTCGAGCGGCGAAGCCGCAACGGCACGCAGCGGTCTACATGCCCGGCGACGATCAACTCCGCCGAGGAGCAGGGCGGAAGAACAAACCCGCTCGTTTGTCCTTCGAGACTGGAGGGATGAATCAACACCAGTCCAGCCCGCACGGCCTGGAACCGCTCCTGAACATCGACGAACTCGCCGACTACCTCGGCGTCCCCGTCTCCACCATCTACGACTGGCGCACCAACGGCAAAGGCCCCCGCGCCTACCGCTTAGGCAAGCGCATCATGTTCGGCATCACCGACATCCGCGCCTGGATGGACACCATGCGCGAGCCCGCCGCCCCTACCGGCGCGGCCACCTTTCCCCGAGCAGGGGAGAGCGCACGTGGGTAGGCCCCGCACACCCATCGGCACCTTCGGAGTCATCGCCACCAGTACCCAGACGAACGGCAACCATGTGGCCCGCGCCCGGTACCGGGACTGGGACGGCAGCAACCGACTCGTCCAAGCCACCGGCTCCTCACGGGCCGCCGCGGAGCGCAAGCTCAAGCAGAAGCTCGCAGAACGCTCCCTCTACCAGCCCGGCTTCAACGGCATGAGCGCCGACAGCTCGTTCCCGGAACTCGTCACGTACTGGCTGGAAGACATGGAGATCGAAGACCGCCTCTCACGAACCACGAGACACCTCTACGAGCGCGACATGCGCACCCTCGTCCTCCCCGCATTCAAAGACCTCACCCTCCGGGAGATCGGAGTCGCCCGCTGCGACTACTTCCTCAAACAACTCGCCAAGCGCAGCTACAGCCGCGCCAAGCACGCCCGCGTCGTCCTCCGCCTCGCCCTCGCGCTCGCGGTCCGCCACGAGATCCTGCCCCGCAACCCGATGGACCACGTTTCCCGACTCCACCGGAAGAAGACCATCCCCGACGCCTTCACGATCGGCGAGGTGCAGGACATCCGCGCCGCGATCAAGACCTGGGAATCCCGGCGGATACTGGCCGGACCGAGGCCGGATAGGCAACTCGGGCAGATCGTCGAGGTCATGCTCGGCACCTCCGCCCGCATCGGCGAAGTACTCGCCATCCGACTCCAAGATCTCGATCTGGACGGTCCGATCCCGACGGCACGGATTGCCGGGACGATCATCAGCCGCAAGGGTGAGCCGACGCACCGGCAGGATCATCCGAAGACGGATCGCTCGGTTCGCCGCGTCGCACTGCCGTCGTTCGCGATGCAGGCAATCCGCTCGCGCCTGCTGCGTAGCGGCGAGACCGACCCAGGCGCGCTGTTGTTCAGCACGCGGGTCAGGACCCCGCACACGACGAACAACATCCGCCGGCTTCTGCGCGACGTGATGGACGCGGCCGGGATCGGGAACGTCACCCCGCACCGATTCCGCCGCACCGTCGCCACGGTTGTCAACGATGCGCAAGGCGTGCTCCTCGCCTCGGAGCTCCTCGGGCACACTGACCCGCGGATCACGATGCAGCACTACATCCAGCGAGACGAGACCGTGAACCCCATCACAGCCGGACTACTCGACGAGGTGTTCGCCCAAGCCGTCTGAGCGACGGATCGACAGAAGGCGCGCCTGGACCATGTGATCTGGCGTGCTTTCTGTCGACCTGGGCACAACGACCGTGTGCCGGCAACTAACGCCCGGCTGGGGGCAGACGCGGCACTTGCGCCGCGCTGTTGAGCGCGGCCTCACGACCGTTGTCTGATGCGTGCGGCAGAATGGAGACATGTTCGATTCTTCTGCACCCGCCGCTGTTGACACGGCTGAGCTGCGGAAGGCGCGCGGCGCGTTCTTCACTCCGGACTCGATCACTCGTTACATAACGAACTGGGCAATCCGCACATCAGAGGACTCCGTGCTGGAGCCGTCAGCCGGCGATGCCGCGTTCCTTGTGCAAGCCGTTCGGCGTCTCCAAGAGGTAGGTGCCTCGGTACCCCGTGTGGATGGGGTGGAGATCCACCCGCATAGCGCCCGCGTCGCCCACGCCCGTGTCAAGGAGGCCGGGGGCAACCCCAACCTGATCGTCAGTGACTTCTTCCTCGTCGAACCCGAGCCCCGCTACTCCGTGGTGATCGGAAACCCGCCGTATATCCGCTACCAGGACTTCACCGGCGAGTCCCGCACACGGTCCCGCGCTGCCGCGCTCAAAGCCGGCGTCGCATTGACGGCTCTCGCCTCCAGCTGGGCCGCCTTCACCATCCACTCCGCCCTATTCCTTAAACCTGGCGGCCGGATGGGTCTCGTGCTGCCCGCCGAACTACTCAGCGTTAACTACGCCGCCGCTGTGAGACAGTTCCTCTTCGATCGCTTTCGCAGTGTCGAGCTGGTGCTGTTCACCGAGCAGGTGTTCCCCGAGGCCGAGGCGGACGTTGTCCTGCTGCTGGCCGAAGGGTTTGACGAAGGACCGACCGACCACGCCACCATTTATCAAGCACAAGATGCCGAAGCCCTCTCCACGCTCAGTGGCCCGCTGACCTGGACACCGCTGGACCCCGCAGCCAAGTGGACCGGCGTACTCGTCGACCCGGACGCGATCGAGCCGCTCCGCTCCCTGAAAGCCAGCGGACACTTCACCAACCTCGAAGCCTGGGGCGACACCACCCTCGGAATGGTGACTGGCAACAACCGGTACTTCGCCCTCTCGCCCGCACGGGTGAAAGAGCTTGGTCTCACTCGCAGAGACCTGGTCAGGCTTTCCCCGCCAGGGAGTTCCCATCTCCGCGGACTGGAGCTTTCCAGCGATGCCATGACCCGACTGGGGCAGAAGGGCAAGGCTACTTGGCTGTTCCGCCCGTCCGATACCCCCTCTCCCGCGGCTCAGGCATACATTGAGACCGGACATCTCGCCGGCGTCGATGAGGCATACAAGTGCCGGGTCCGTAAGCCCTGGTATCGAGTCCCGCTTCTGCCGCCTGCGGACCTGCTACTGACCTGCATGAACGCCGATACCCCACGCCTGACCACCAACAGCGCACAGGCTGGGCACCTGAATTCCGTCCACGGCGTTTACCTCAAGGACGATGCTCGGGAGCTGGGGCGAGAGCTGCTGCCTCTCGCCAGTCTGAACTCCGTCACTCTTCTGAATGCTGAAATGGTTGGCCGTTCGTACGGGGGCGGGATTCTCAAGCTCGAACCTCGCGAAGCCGATGTCTGGGCCATGCCTTCACTCGGACACGTGCAGGCGCACGCCGACGCACTCCGCGCTATCAAACCGAGGGTCGCGACACTGCTGCAGCATGGGAAGCTCGCTCAGGCTGTGGATCTCGTGGACCGCGTCATACTTACAGAGGCGGGCATTGTCTCGGAAGTTGACCTGGCTCGAGTCCGGGAAGCCCATGCGGCCATGACTGACCGACGCACAGCGAGGGGGCGAAGTGGCCGCTGAACCAAGCGCGAAGGAAAGAGCATGGGTCATCTTCGACCGCATCGTCGCGGAAGCTGCTCCCGCCGGGGCCTACACGAACCCTTGGAGCAGGCACGCCGACGGGCGACTGGAGTACGCCCCTGATTACGAAACCTTGGTACGTCTCCTCGGCGTTCCGCTGTACCTCGGCGTTGACACCCGCACCGGTGTGCCAGCTCTATCCCTCGACGTGTGGCTGAGCTACGAACTCCGTCGCGCAGGCTTTGATGCTGACGCAACCTGGCCGCGCGGCACTCATCCCCGTATCCTGCCGATGCCCGTCGCCAACCTCCTCAAAGCCGTCCCCGCGAAGGAACGCGCGCAACTCAACGCCCGACTGACGCGGAGCTCGGCCGTTGCCGGAGTCACCTCTGCCAGCGCCAACATCTTGGGCAAGAACTACCTCAAACAAGTCGACGTCATCATGACTGACTGGGCAACCGGACCAGAGTTGCTGATCTCCACCAAACGAATGGACTCTTCGTACGGCAAGAACGCTGCCAACCGCGTCGAAGAATCCTACGGCGACGCCAAGAACCTTCGCCTGCGACATCCCCTCGCTGCCCTGGGATTCGTCTTCGGACTGCGTTCCGACATCCTCCAGAAGGAGCCGGATACCGCCGAGTGGCTGATCGACCTGCTCGGTAAGCTCGGACGTGAAGACGACGCCTATCATGCGACCTGTCTAGTGATGATCGAGTACGCTGACACACTCGCTCCGCCTACGGAAAGTGGTGAAGAACTCGAAGATCCTCTTGCCGCGGCCGGTCTGACCGTTGACGAGGATGCTGGCACTGAGCTTTCGGATGTCCCACCGTCGGAAGTTGACCGCGCACTGGCGAACCTTCCAATCGTCACCATTCGGCACGACGCGGTTCCGGACCATCTCAGCCCATCGACGTTTCTCGCGAAGATGGTAGAACGTGTCCTTGACGCCACGCCAGTGAACTTGCATAAGGTCGCTCGCAGACGGCGGATGGACGCGGGAACGCGGGCCAACTCGCTGGTGGAGGAGCAGACCCATGAAGCTTGACAAGTCCGATCTTCAGCTCGAAACAATTGTGAGCCGGATCAACGCCGGTGAACTGGACCTCCAGCCCGACTTTCAGCGCGGAGAGATCTGGGATACGAAGCGACGCCAGCGCCTTGTCGACACCATCCTTCGCGAATGGTATGTCCCTGCGATACACATCGTGGTGGATACCGACGGCGAGGAAGTTGTCCTAGACGGGCAGCAAAGGCTTGCAGCGATTCGCGACTTCTTCGCGGACAAGGTAAAGATCGACGGCACTATCGAGCCGCACGACGAACTCGTTGCGAGCCTCAATGGGTTGAAGTACTCGAGGCTGCCACTTGCCGTTCGGAAAGCTGTAAACAGGTTTGTCTTGCCCATCATCACTCTCAGCGAGTACGGACCCCAGGAGCCAAACGAACTCTTCTTTCGGCTCAATCAGGCGTACAATCTTACTCCGCCCGAAAAGCGTAACGCCCTTCATGGTAAGGCTCGCGATCAGGTCAGGCAGATGGTGGACGACCTCACCGAGATTGGCCTGCTGAATAGCTCCAAGATTGGCTTCACCAACGGGCGCCTTGCCTACGATGACATCATCGCGCGAACTTGTGTCGCGTTCGAAGTTGGGAATCTGCGACAGCACATCAACAACAACGTTGTTGAAGAGTTTTACCGATCTTCGAAGCCGTTTTCAGACGAGACAATCGAAAGTGTTCGCGGTGCCGGTGCAGAGTTGCTTCGACAGATCAACGAGAGTGATGCGCGAGTCAAGTTCAACAAGGGCACGCTTCAGACGTGGCTGATCTATTGCCATTGGGCGCCTCTTGCTGACGGGTCGGTGCCGTCGACACTGCTGACTCAGTTTGAGGTGGACCGCGCGCTCGTCAAGAGAGGCGAACAACTAGCGGACAACGGGAAAAGTCGGGCGCTAGCAGCGATGCTGCGACTTTACGATGATCGAGCTTCATACCGCGTGACGGACGTTTCGTCGGTCTTGATCCGTGACCTTGCTGTCCATCTATATTCCGGGGCTCGGTACGGTACGCCACCTCACCGGGACTCCAGCGAGCTTCTTGCGGCACTCGACAAGGAACCAGATTCCGCCCAAACGCTCGTGGCGGATTACCTCGAAAGGGTCCGTTGGGGTGACCCGCTCGTCCAGCCCGAAGCAGCGCCGTGAGACGGGCTGAAGAGGTCAAAGTCTGGCGCTCTCTCAAGAAGAAGCGACGAGCGGACCCGCCAGCCATCGCCAAGTTCGACGAGATCACCCTCGATTTGTCGACACCGTGCCTCGTGATTGGGGGACGCAACGGCGCTGGAAAGACGCGTCTCTTGCGCTCCATCACAGACCATCTAGGAGACGACGGACTACTTCTGGACCTTCACTTTCTCTGTGAACAAGCACTGACGGTGCTGCGGTCACGCGAAGACTTCGACGAGATGAAAGCCGAGTTCGATGTCCTCGGCCCCGACGAGGACCGGCAGGACGACGTCCAGCGCGTCATCGGCCGAGAGTACGAACTCATTGATTGGTATGCACTCGAGGTGGAGCCGAGCGACAAGGCAGTCGCTGAACGATTCCGCTGGGGCGGCGAGCAACCACTGCTCCCGTACTTCGAAGTCCAACACAAAGGGGTTCACTACTCATCGCGCGAGATGGGGCTGGGCGAGTTTTCTGTTCACCTCCTCTTTTGGATCCTCGAACAGTACCGAGATGTCGAGGGCCTCACACTCCTACTCGATGAGCCCGACGCCTACCTGCCACCAATTGGTGCCTCAGCACTACTGGTTCGCCTGCTCAGGATCTGCTTGGACCGCGAATGGCGGTTGATTGTGACGACGCACTCCTCTGAGATGATTGCGGACGCGCTCGAAGAGCAGGCATTCGTCCTCGTGCGTACTGGCGATGAAGGCACGGCTCTCGCAACACATTGCCAGGACGAGCCGACAGTAGCCGACACTCTTCTCGCGCGGCCCCCGATTCGACATGTCTTCTTCGTAGAGGACGAGTCGGCATGGATGCTTGCCCACGTCCTCATCGAGGCCTATGACAGACGGTTCGCAAGAGCAAGCGCGGTTGTCTGGGGGAACGGGTCCGGATACATGGTCGAGCTTCAAGAGCACTTCCCTCGGCCTCCGCAGCCCGAGATCGTGTACGCATACCTCTTCGACGGCGATAAGCGCGCGGAAATCCATGAATCCAAACAGAATCGGTGGCCAGCCCTCTTCCTGCCCACAGAGAGCGACCCAGATGTTCTCTTCCGGACACTTCGAGCAGACGTCCCGCGGCTGGCAGCGAAACTGAACGTTCCCGACGGCGAACTCTCGCGATTCCTCGACACAAAAGAAGGCGTTGACGCGCACGACTGGGTCAATGACCTCGGCGCAGAATACGGACGTCCGCGCGTGCTCAGGGTGCTCGCCGAACTGTGGGTTGATAGCAATGAAACGACGGTCAAGTCGTTTTTCGAGGCCCTGCGCAAAGCTCTCTGAGGTCATGAGCTTTTCGTGTGTTCACCTACCCGTCTGAAAGCTCCACCGATATCACCTGTCCCGAAAGGTTGACGCAATGAAGCTCACCGCCGTTTACGCAAGATTCTTCCGCTCCCTGAACTATGACTACGTTCGACTGTCGAATCCGAACTACAGCCCTGACCCCTGGGACGGGACACCTTCCGGAGCGCAGTACCCGTTCGTGCGGTTGCGCCTGGAAGACCAGATCACTACTGTCGTCGGCGGCAATGAGTCAGGCAAGAGCCAGGTACTCGCCGCCGTCCGCGCGGCGCTGACCGGCGAAGGATATGAGAGAAGCGACTTCTGCCGTTATTCGCCGTTCTTCTCCGTGGACAAGACACTCATTCGGCCAGAGTTCGGAGCCGAGTTCCGAGATATCAGTGATGCTGACATCAAGGCGATAGAGGAAGCGACCGGCGAGACAGGACTCAGCAGAACTGATCGTGTTGCCATCTTCCGGATGAACACGACCCCGCAACTTCGTCTATACGCCCACCGCGGCGACCAGTGGATGGAACCCATCCATGTCAAGAAGCCGACGCTCTTGAACGAAACCGGACTTCCAGCGCCGTTCAACATAGACGCCGATGTGCCCCTGCCAGATAGCGTCCCCCTGGAGTTCCTGGCCACAGGAAAAGCGACGACAGCAGTCGGACGCAGTGTGCTTCGCAGCATCTGGGATGCCTTCACGAACAACTCCAACTGGTTCGACTCGAAAGACTCCGTTGTCAGCCAGGCGAACGAGATCTCGACTTCCTTCAAGACCTCGACATCAATCGACGAAAAGGAGCTCAAGAAGTACCATCTCGCCGCTGATCTGTTGCTCAAGGTCGCAGGCCTCGACCGTTCCCAGTTCGTGGAGTTGCAGAACGCAGTCCGCACCAAGGACGGGTACGCGAACAGCATCGTCGACACGATCAACAGCGAGTTGTCCAAGGCACTCAATTTCCCGCACTGGTGGACGCAGGACAGTCAGTTCGAGTTGTTCGTTGCCCTCTTTGAATACGACCTGGTCTTCATGATCCGGGATCGGACTGGACGCTCGTATGGATTCGACGAGAGAAGCGATGGCCTCAAGTACTTCCTGAGCTACTTCGTGCAATACCTCGCTCACGAAGCACCGAGCGACGGACGACCAGAGATCCTGCTGATGGACGAGCCTGACCGTTTCCTATCGAGTTCCGGTCAACAGGATCTCCTAAGAGTGTTCGCAGACTTCGCCGACCCCGAAGACGACGCCCGCGCTCCAGTTCAGGTCCTGTACGTCACGCACTCCCCATTCCTGATCGACAAGAACCACGCCGAGCGCATTCGGGTACTCGAAAAGGGCGAGCACGACGAAGGTACGCGCATCGTCGCGAGCGTCGCGCAGAACCACTACGAACCCCTCAGATCTGCGTTCGGGAGCTTCGTGGGCGAGACAGCCTTCATCGGCACCTGCAACCTCATGCTGGAAGGACCGTCGGATCAGATATTGCTCGCCGGGATCTCGAGCTGGCTGGGACGTCAGAACGCGCCCGACCGCGAAAGGCTTGACCTCAACCGCATCACCCTCGTCCCTGCCGGCGGGGTCAGCCAGGTGCCGTACCTGATCTACCTGGCCCGAGGGCGTGACATCGAACAGCCGGCGGTGATAGCGCTGCTCGACGGCGATAAAGCAGGCAACGATGCTCGGGCAACGATCCGAAAGGGTGGTGCTCGACGCAAGCCACTCATCGCGGACGACCTCGTGCTTCAACTATCCGATGCAGAACTCGAAGGCATCACGACCGACAACCCGCACGGCAGGGTCGCCATTGAAGATCTGATCCCGTTCAACATCGCGATCGCAGCTGCGAGCCGCTACTGCGCTGAATTCGTCCCCGACATTGATATCTCGACGCTCGGGCTCAGCGCTGGCACGGTGTTCGATGAAGCACCGACCAAAGCGGGAGCCAAAGGTACGATAGACGCTCTGGAGCAAGCCATCCGCAAGCTCACGTCACAGGCGAGCTTCGAACTGAACAAGATCGGCTTTGCCCGGAGTGTTCTGACAGAACTCGCGAGCGACGCGGTGCAAGAGGAGGATCGCCAGCTCCTGGCCGCGAACTTCCGTCAGCTGTTCACGGCTCTCGGTGTGAGACAGCGAGCAGCGGTTCGCGCCGAGAGCGTCGAACGCGTCTCCAGCCGCATCAACCGCGCGCGAGATCGATTCATGCGAGAGCATGTCTCTACTGCAACGCGCGAGCACGTCCTGCTGCTCATCGAGGAGATCTCTGGACAACTCGACAACTCCGAGGAAGCCGAAGACGTTCGGGCTGAGATGCGCTCATGGCGACCTCGGTTCCACCTCGATGATGACCCACGCGAGGCCATCGAGGATATTGAAGAGCTTCACACCGCTCTTCGGTCACTCGCATATCTCGGGAAGCGGAAAGCCGCGAACGAGCCGGTAGGTTTCACGCCCCGTGCCGACACGCGACAGGGAACGTCGGGGATCGCCAGCGACGCTGGCTTGCTTGAAACCGTTGACACGGCCCCAGGGGCAGTCTCCCAGGCGTGAATGCAAGAGATTTGAGAGGAGAGAATGCATGAGTGCATACCTGGTCACTTATGACCTGAACGCACCGGGGCAGGACTATGAGTCGCTAATAGAGCGCATCAAGTCCTATGGCACATGGGCAAACTTGATGAAGTCCACATGGATTGTGGTATCCAACAAGTCGGCAGACTCCGTGTACACCCACCTACGAGGTGCGATGGACGACAGCGGCTGGCTGTTCGTCGTCGACATCTCAGGCCAGGATCGTCAGGGCTGGCTGACGAAGGACACTTGGGAGTGGATTCGCAAGCACGTATAGGCCGCCGGGCCGAGATAGACCCCGCGCTCCTGACTCGCGTCGTGCCAGATTCGGTCCTATTCATCGCCTTCCGAGCGGGGGACCAGAAGGGGACCAGAACCATGCAATTCATGCATCTCGTGAGTCGCGCTCCATGATCTGAGGCCCGGAATCACGCGGATTTCGGCCTCGACGACGCTGTCTGGACGCCTGGGGGTCAAGGGGTCGCAGGTTCAAATCCTGTCAGCCCGACACAGAGTGGACGAGATCAGGGTCGGTTTCCCGAGCGGGGAGCCGGCCCTGAGTCCATTTCGGCGAGATGGACTCGCCTCGCGTGAACCGGGCGCCTCGCACGGAGCCGGGTGGGTTAGCCTTTCCTGGTCACGAAGCGGCGGCCCGGGTCGACCGTCGATCATCGATCCGGGAGTGGATGCGCGGTGGGAGAGCTACTCGTCATAGTGGGGTTGGTGGTCGCGGTGGTCGCGATCATCGGGATCATCGTCAAGGCCCGGGGCGGGACGAGGCCTGCCACGGCCGCGCCCCGCCGCGACCCGCTGGCCGCCGACCAGCCGATTCACGGATTCGGACCGCGTGAGCTCGGCCCCGGTGCGATCGTCGCCTACGGCGGTGTCGACTACGTGGTGCGTGGATCGATCACCCTGCGCCAGGGCCCGTACGTCTGGTGGGAGCACCTGCTCGAGGGCGGGGACGGTGCGCAGTGGCTCGGTGTGGAGGAGGACGAGGGGACCCTGGAGCTGACCTGGTGGACCACCCGCAAGGGCCTCGGCGTCAGCCCCGGGTCCGAGGTGATCGTCGACGATCGTGTGCACCGTCTCGAGGAGTCGGGCGAGGCGGAGTACTCGTGCGAGGGGACCACAGGTCTGCCCGAGCGCGGACGGATGCGGTATCAGGACATGCGCACGGGGGACGGTAGCTCGCTGCTGTCGTTCGAGAACTGGGACGGCGCCGGCTGGGAGGTCTCATCCGGCCGCCCGGTGTCCCGGGGCGAGCTGACGGTCTACCCGGCGCCGCCCGCGGCCGGCGACCCGGACTACAGGCGGTGACCGTGCACGATCTCGTCGCGGAGCCGAGTGACGTGGCGGCCGCGGCACTCGGCTACCGGATCGGCGTCACACCCGAGCGGGACGCCCTCGTCTCGACCGTTCTGGCGCACCCGACGCACGACGTCGCTCTACGCCTGTCCATCCTCGGTGCGTCGCACGCGGTGACGCTCGTGATCGACGGTCGCGACGCGATGACCGAGGAGGTGTCCTGCCGGGCGACGGCCGCCGGGGGTGCACCGTTGCCGGCCGAGATGTCCTGCCCCGGCCCGTGGGGCGTCCACCACCTTCGCGGGGCCACCGAGACCCTGCCCGCTGGTCCCTTCGTGGAGCTGGTAAATCGTCTGACCGCGCTCGCCGCGGCCGATCCCGCCGTTCTCGCGGGACGGTTCCCCGGTGCAGAGGGGGCGCTCACGGTGGTGGCCCCGACTCCCGACGACGCGGGCTGGTCGTGGGACACCTGGCATCTCTACCCGGCGGACGACCCCGCCGGGCGCGGAGGTGGCGACGTCGTCGCCACCTCGTCCCGACTCCGGGTCGCCGGGCTCGGCGCGCCGGCGGAGGTGGCTTAGTGAAGGCGTACCGCGGCTGGATCATCGCGCTGGCCGCCGGACTGTGCGCGGTCCTGCTGGGACTCGTCCTCGTGGGGACCGGTCAGAACGCGGTGCGCTACGTCCGGGAGAACTACTCCCCGGTGGCGGGCGCCTCCCAGACCTACGAGTGTCGGGGCGACCGCGACGCCACGGCGAGGGACATCCGCGACCACGAGCGGCCGGACGCCGACCAGCTGAACGAGGACACCCGGTACCTGAGGTACGGGGACGACATGATCGTCGTCGGCCGGTCCGGCGATCTCCCGTGTCGCGTCCAGCTCGATGAGAACTCCCGCACGCTCCGCTCCGGGGGATTCATCTTCCTCGGTGGAGCCTTCGGACCCGGCAGCCCCGCCCGGTCCGCCGGAGGAAGCTCCGGCGGGGTCGGCGCGAAGTGACTCACGAGACGCCCTCTCACTACCCGAAACCCGAGGAGACACGGTGACATTCGCCGCCGGACCCGCCGACCACGTACCCGAACTGTTGGACGGGATCGGGGTGTCGCTGGCCTACTTCGGCGTCGGCGCCCTGGTCCTCACGCTCGGGTTCGTCATGCTCGATCTGCTCACGCCCGGAAGCCTGCGACACCACGTGTTCGTCGACCACCGTCCCAACGCGGCCGCGCTGTTCGCGGCCTCGGCGATCTCCCTCGCGATCATCGTCGTCACGGTGATGACGAACGCGTCGGACTCTCTCGTGCTGGGGCTGATCGACGTCGCCGTCTACGGCCTGCTCGGGGTGATCTTCCAGGCCGTCACGCTGGTGATCCTGGAACTGCTGGTCCCCGGTCGATTCCGCGACCTCGTCAGCGCCCCACGGTTCAGCACCGCCGTGCTCGCCGTCGCCGCCACGCTGCTCGCCGTCGCCGCCGTCAACGCGGCCGCCATTGCCTGACGAGGCCCGCACGGCGGACCCCGTGCGGACCGGGGCCGAGCCCGCCGGACGTCCCGCGCCGCGTG
>NZ_KV823756.1:0-894 GCF_001815995.1 Dietzia sp. HMSC21D01
GGGGCCGAGGCGGGCGGCGCGGCCCGCGCGCTGCACGCACGAGTCGCGCGACGCCGACACCGTCACCAGCCCCGTCATGTCCCGTGCGATGTCTCGCCGCGGCTCGCGGCTCAGGCACGCGTCCACCACCAGCCGCACCCCGGCCACAGTCAGTGAGGACTCCGCCAGGTCGGTCGACACCACGATCCGCGGCAGCGCCGTGTCGCCTTCGCCGCTCCGGCTCCGGGAACCGGACACCGCCCGGTCCTGGGCGGCGGCGTCCAGCCCGCCGTGCAGAGGTGGAACCTCGACCGCGTCCCCCAGCCGCGCGGCGAGCGACCGCACCACGCGCTCGATCTCGCGCACACCCGGCAGGAACACCAGGGCGTCGACCCCGCTCACGGTCACCTCGTGTGCCGTCACCGCCGCCACGTGATCGAGAAAGCCGTCGGCGACCCCGCGGGCGTCCAGGCGGGCGGTCGGCGGTGGGGCGTACCGGATCTCCAGGGGGTGCGATTCCGCAGGCACGTCGACGACGGGCGCCGCGGAACCCGCCCCGGGCTCCTCGGCCGCGGTCCCGCCGCCGAGCAGCCGGGCGAAGCGTCCCGCCTCGACCGTCGCGGACATCGCCACCACCGGCAGGTCGTCGCGCAGCTGCCGCACCTCACACAGCAGTGCGAAGGCCAGGTCGGACTCGACGTCGCGTTCGTGGACCTCGTCGAGCACCACGGCCCCGACGCCGGGCAGGTCGGGATCGGCGATCAACCGACGCACCAGTACCCCCGGAGTGACGAACTCGACGAGGGTGTCCCTGCCGACGCGCGAGTCCCCACGGACCGTGTAGCCCACCACGCCCCCGGGTCCGGTCCCCGTGAGTGCAGCCAGTCGCCGCGCCGCCGAGCGGGCGGCGACCCG
>NZ_KV823756.1:914-7374 GCF_001815995.1 Dietzia sp. HMSC21D01
GGCGACCCGACGGGGCTGGGTGACGATCACCCGTCCCGACACCCCGTCGGCGACGGCGACCGCGGGCGGGACGAGGGTCGTCTTGCCGGTGCCGGGCGGTGCCTGGACCACCGCGGTGCCCGCCGTGGCGAGGGCGTCCCGCAGTGCGGGCAGGGCGCGGGCGAACGGCAGCCCGCGGCCGATGCGGTCGAGATCGAACGCGCTCACGGCGCCCGGCCGCCGATCGCGTAGCTCATGGCGACGACCCTAGTGGCCGGGGATCCGGCCCGATGCGGGGCGTTCGCTGACGGCGTACACGATCATGCAATCGATCCCCGACCTGCCGCGTTGAACACTGGTGACGGGCTTCGTGCTGCTCCTGCGGTGCAGAGCGTCAGAACCGGCCACTACAGTGGTGAAAAACCGAGGAATGTGAGGTAGCACGATGTTCGAACGGTTTACCGACCGCGCGCGTCGCGTCGTCGTCCTGGCCCAGGAAGAGGCCAGGATGCTCAACCACAATTACATCGGCACCGAGCACATCCTGCTGGGTCTCATCCATGAGGGCGAGGGAGTGGCCGCCAAGGCCCTCGAGTCCCTCGGGATCTCGCTGGAAGCGGTGCGGAGTCAGGTCGAGGAGATCATCGGCCAGGGCCAGCAGGCGCCCAGCGGGCACATCCCGTTCACGCCGCGGGCCAAGAAGGTCCTGGAGCTGAGCCTGCGCGAGGCGCTGCAGCTCGGCCACAACTACATCGGCACCGAGCACATCCTGCTCGGCCTCATCCGTGAGGGCGAGGGCGTCGCCGCTCAGGTGCTGGTCAAGCTCGGCGCGGACCTCACACGGGTGCGCCAGCAGGTCATCCAGCTGCTGTCCGGGTACCAGGGCAAGGAGGCCGAGGCCTCGGGCACGCCCGCCGGCTCCGGTGGCCGCGAGGCCGGGACCCCGTCGTCGTCGACGGTCCTGGACCAGTTCGGTCGCAACCTCACCCAGGCCGCCATGGAGGGCAAGCTCGACCCGGTCGTCGGTCGCGCCAAGGAGGTGGAGCGCATCATGCAGGTGCTCTCCCGGCGCACCAAGAACAACCCGGTGCTCATCGGTGAGCCCGGCGTGGGCAAGACCGCCGTCGTCGAGGGCCTGGCGCAGGCCATCGTCAACAACGAGGTCCCCGAGACCCTCAAGGACAAGCAGCTGTACTCGCTGGACCTCGGCTCGCTCGTGGCCGGGTCCCGGTACCGCGGTGACTTCGAGGAACGCCTGAAGAAGGTCCTCAAGGAGATCAACCAGCGCGGCGACATCATCCTGTTCATCGACGAGATCCACACGCTCGTCGGCGCGGGAGCCGCGGAGGGCGCGATCGACGCCGCGTCGATCCTCAAGCCCAAGCTGGCCCGCGGTGAGCTGCAGACCATCGGTGCCACCACGCTCGAGGAGTACCGCAAGCACATCGAGAAGGACGCGGCCCTCGAGCGGCGCTTCCAGCCCGTTCAGGTTCCCGAGCCGGGCGTCGAGCTGTCCATCGAGATCCTCAAGGGTCTGCGGGACCGCTACGAGGCGCACCACCGCGTCACGATCACCGACGCGGCGCTGGCCGCCGCCGCCCAGCTCGCGGACCGGTACATCAACGACCGCTTCCTGCCGGACAAGGCGATCGACCTCATCGACGAGGCCGGTGCCCGCATGCGCATCAAGCGGATGACGGCTCCGCCGGACCTGCGCGAGTTCGACGAGAAGATCGCCGAGACCCGCCGCGAGAAGGAGTCCGCGATCGACGCGCAGGACTTCGAGAAGGCCGCCGGCCTGCGCGACACGGAGAAGAAGCTCATCGCCGAGCGCGCCGAGCGCGAGAAGCAGTGGCGCGCCGGTGACATGGACGTGGCCGCCGTGGTGGACGAGGAGCAGATCGCCGAGGTCCTGGGCAACTGGACCGGCATCCCCGTCTTCAAGCTCACCGAGGAGGAGACCACCCGTCTGCTCCGCATGGAGGACGAGCTGCACAAGCGGATCATCGGCCAGGAGGACGCCATCAAGGCCGTCTCCCGGGCGATCCGCCGGACGCGTGCCGGGCTCAAGGATCCCAAGCGTCCCTCGGGCTCGTTCATCTTCGCCGGCCCGTCCGGCGTGGGTAAGACGGAGCTGTCCAAGGCGCTCGCGAACTTCCTGTTCGGTGAGGACGACGCGCTCATCCAGATCGACATGGGCGAGTTCCACGACCGCTTCACCGCCTCGCGGCTCTTCGGTGCGCCCCCCGGGTACGTCGGTTACGAGGAGGGTGGCCAGCTCACGGAGAAGGTGCGGCGCAAGCCGTTCTCGGTCGTCCTGTTCGACGAGATCGAGAAGGCGCACTCCGAGATCTACAACACCCTCCTCCAGGTGCTGGAGGACGGCCGTCTCACCGACGGTCAGGGACGCATGGTGGACTTCAAGAACACCGTGCTGATCTTCACCTCGAACCTCGGGACCAAGGACATCTCCAAGGCCGTCGGGATGGGCTTCCAGTCCTCCGACAACACCGAGGACGCCTACGAGCGGATGAAGCAGAAGGTCAACGACGAGCTGAAGAAGCACTTCCGCCCGGAGTTCCTCAACCGCATCGACGAGATCGTGGTGTTCCACCAGCTCACGCAGGAGCAGATCGTCCAGATGGTCGACCTCATGATCGGCCGTGTCCGGGACGCCCTGAAGACCAAGGACATGGACATCGAGGTCTCCGATCGGGCCAAGAGCCTGCTCGCCAAGCGCGGGTTCGACCCGGTCCTGGGCGCGCGGCCGTTGCGTCGCACGATCCAGCGCGAGATCGAGGACACCCTCTCGGAGAAGATCCTCTTCGGCGAGGTCGCGGCCGGCGAGCTGGTGAAGGTCGACGTCGAGGGCTGGGACGGCGAGTCCGAGCGCACCGAGGACGCCAAGTTCACCTTCACCGGTGCTCCCCGCCCGGACGCCCCGCAGGACCGCCAGGGCGAGGAGATCTCGGCGAGCGTGGCGCCCACCGGCGAGGCCGGCCCGGGCGACTCCCTGCCGCCGAGCTCCGGCTTCGGTGGCGGCGCCACCGGAGGCCCCTCGGGCAGCGGCGGCGGCGCTGCTCCGGCCACCACCTGATCGCCTCCGGCGCCTGACATAGTGAAGGCCCCCGCCACGCGGCGGGGGCCTTCCTGTCGGTCCGGTGTGCGGGGTGGGGTCCTGTCCCCGCGAGCGCGGGTCATGCGTCGTGCCCGGGGATCGGCCGCAGGGCGCCGTCGACGATGACGAGCGGGTCCGAGGGGGCGTCGTCGAACCAGGCGTCGAGCAGCCGGGCGATCACGAGGACGTGGTCCCCGGCCGGGATGAGGCGGTCCAGCGCCACGCGCAGTCGCGCCCGACCCCCGTGGAGCATCGGCTCGCCCGTCTCCGCGCGGGTCCACAGGGTCGAGTCGGCGAAGCGCAGGCGCGACGGGCCCGCGAACCTCAGCGCGAGCGGCTGGTCGGCCTCGCCGAGGAGGTGGATGACGGCGGTCCGGGCCTCGAGCACGGCGCCCAGGCTCGACGAGGAGATCCCCACGTTGAAGCTCAGTAGCGCCGGCTCGGCCGACAGGCTCGACGGCGAGGACGCCGTGAACCCCACGGGCCCCTCCGGCCCGTCCAGGGTGATGACCGTGACGCCCGCGGGGTGAATCCGCATGGCCCGGCGGTGGACCTCACGAGAGACGGAGGACTGGGACACGGACAGCGAGTGGTGTTCTGACATGCGAGCAGTTTGCTTCCGGGTGGTCTGGGTGTCGACTGTTCCGCTCGTGGTGAGGGGAATGCCGTGCGCGGCGGCGGCGCGTCGACGGGTGGGGCCGGTCAGGAGGCCGTGCAGAGGCGCTCCGTCAACAACGAGGTCGGGTCCGCGCAGATCGCGTCCAGGGCCACGGCCATTGCGGCGAACTGCTGGATGCGGTTGCCGGCGGTCGACACCCGCAGATCCGGCAGTCCGCCGGAGAGCCGCGTCTCGCGCGTCGCCCTCATGAGGGGTGCCAGGTATCTCGGGTGATCGGTGAACGCCTGGCCGCACAGGACGACCGAATCCGGGCGGGTGATCGCCGAGACTATGCCGACGAGCCCGCCGAGGACGGTGGCGCGTTCGACCAGGATGGCCTCCGCCGTGGCGTCGTGTCGCGCCCTCGCGGCGAGCTCCGCGACGGTCGACACCGAGATCCCGTGGAGGGCGGCCGCCCGCACCAGGGCGGAGTCGCTCACCACGTCGAGCAGTCCGGCGCCTCGGTCGTCGAGGTACGTGGTGGGGCCGACGGGCAGGTGTGCGAGGTCCGGCGAGCCCGCGCGGGGCTGGTGGACGGCCCCGTCGATCACCAGCGCGGACCCCAGGTGCTCACGGCCGTAGACGACGAGTGTTGTGCCGCGGTGGGTCTCGTGGCCGACGAGCAGCTCGGCGGCCGCCATGGCCTCGACGTGCGGTGCCACCGAGAACGGCACGCCCAGGCGGTCGGCGAACAGGTCCGTGACGGGCACGTCCGTCCAGCCCAGTAGATCGTGGTCGATTCGGCCGGGGCCGGTGAGCCGGGCCGCGGTGGCGACGCCGCCCCACACGAGCGTGCGGTCGCGATGGCCGTCCAGGAGGCGGAAGGCGGCGGCCGTGAGGACGTCGATGATCTCCTCGGGGTCCCGGCCGGGGGTGGGGACGGAGTGCTCGGACAGGATCCGGCACCCGAGGTCGCAGACGGCGACGACGCTGCGGAGCAGGCCGATGTGGACGGCCACGGTCACCGGCCCGGACGGGTCGATCTCGAGGGGGACGCTGGGGCGTCCCACCGAGCCGTCGTGCATCAGTTCGGGACGCTCGCGGATGACCCCCGCGGAGAGCAGGGCAGAGGTCGCCCGCCCGACGGTGGCGACCGACAGGCCTGTCGTGGATGCGATCTCGGGCCTCGACACGGGCCCGCGGAACCGGATCGCACGCATGACCCGGGCAGAGCTCACGTCGGATATGCGCAGTTCAGGTGCTAATTCCTCGGGTCTCATGACCACACGGTAGCACAAACTATAGACCGATCTGTCTACTTGGTATATGGGTTTCGATCGTGGTGGACGGAATTCTGGCGAGCCGGCGATCCGCGCCCTGAGGATGGGCCTGTCCGACCCACCCGATGACGAGGAGTCACCCGTGACCACCCAGCAGTCCCAGCCGACCACCGCGAGCGGGGATCTCCATTTCCACTGGTTCCTGCCCACCTACGGGGACTCGCGCAACCTCGTCGCGGGCGGCCATGGCACGTTCATGTCGGGGGACCGCCCGGCGACGCTGCCGTACCTGCGGCAGATCGTCGCGGCCGCGGAGCACAACGGCTTCGAGTCGCTGCTCACCCCGACCGGCGCCTGGTGCGAGGACGCCCTGTTGACCTCCGCCCTCCTGGCGGAGTCGAGTGAGCGCATCAAGTTCCTCGTGGCCCTGCGGCCGGGGCTGATGAGCCCGACCCTCGCCGCGCAGATGGCGACGACCTTCCAGTGGCAGACCCACGGTCGCCTGCTCCTCAACGTGGTCACCGGTGGCGAGTCCGCCGAACAGCGCGCCTATGGGGACTTCCTCGACAAGGAGGCCCGCTACGCCCGGGCCGACGAGTTCCTCGAGGTGACCCGCCGGCTCTGGGGGTCGCCGGGCCCGGTCACGTTCTCGGGCGAGCATCTCGCCGTGGAGAACGCCGTCCTCGGGCGCCGCCCCGAGGTGTCCCCGCCCATCTTCTTCGGCGGTTCCTCCGCGGCGGGAATCCGTGTCGCCGCCCGTCACGCCGACACCTACCTGACGTGGGGGGAGCCCCCGGCGGCGGTGGCGGAGAAGCTAGACCGAGTGCGATCGGCCGCGGCCGAGCAGGGGCGGGAACTCGACTACGGCATCCGGCTGCACGTCATCTCGCGCGACACCTCCGAGCAGGCCTGGGCGGAGGCCGAGCGCCTGCTCGCGAGGATCGATCCCGCCGACGTCGACCGGGTCCAGGCCTCGCTGGCCTCGTCCGAGTCGGAGGGGCAGCGGCGCATGCTCGAACTCCACGGCGGCCGGACGGATTCGCTGGAGATCTACCCCAACCTCTGGGCCGGGGTCGGGCTGGTACGAGGCGGTGCCGGGACGGCGCTCGTCGGCTCCCACGAGGAGGTGGCCGACCGGATCGCCGAGTACGCGCAGCTGGGGCTGAGCCACTTCGTGCTGTCCGGGTACCCGCACCTCGAAGAGACGTACTCGTTCGGCGAGGGGGTCCTGCCCGAGCTCGCCCGGCGTGGCCTGCGGACGCCTGATGCGCCCACTCCGTCCACGGCCTCCGTGCCGTTCGCGGGCCCCACCTCGTCGTCGTCAGCGTCCACCACCCCGACCCGGGTACCCGCCTCCATCGGCGGGTGACCCACACCAGGAGAACAGCGCGATGAGCACGATCGTGACCCCCCTCACCCCGACCGCCGGGGCGCCGAGCCGCCCGGATCCCGGCGCGCCGGGCGTCCCGGCAGCCGCCGCCGACG
>NZ_KV823757.1:0-514 GCF_001815995.1 Dietzia sp. HMSC21D01
CCGGCGCGGCGCCCGGGTCGGCGGCGGCCCGGCCGATGAGCCCGCGCACCCGCTCGACGTGCCGGTCATACAGCTCGTGCGAGCCCAGCTGCGCTGCCAGCTCGGCGTCGAACGCCGCCACCGACTCCGGCTCCCGCGCCATCGCTCGCAGTACGTCCAGGGCGATGACGTTGCCCGAGCCCTCCCACACCGCCAGCACCGGCTGCTCCCGGTAGCGGCGCGCGAGCGGGAACGCCTCGGTGTAGCCGTTGCCGCCCAGGCACTCCAGCGACTCGTAGGCGTGGTTCGGCCCGCGCTTGCAGACCCAGTACTTCGCCACCGCGGTGGCCAGCCGACGGTAGGGGGCGAACTCCTCGTCGTCGTACGCCGACGCCAACCTCAAGGCCGTCCACGTCGCGGCCTCGGACTCGAGCTGCAGGTCGGCCAGGACGGCCGCCATCGCAGGCTGGTCGACGAGCGTCGCGCCGAACGCCGCGCGGTGCCGGGCGTGCCACGCGGCCTCGGCCGCCCCCTG
>NZ_KV823758.1:0-715 GCF_001815995.1 Dietzia sp. HMSC21D01
GAGGGCGCGCCGGGGATGCCGAGCAGCCCGCCGCGCGGGGTGCCGGCGATGTCGGCGTCGCGCACGGTCCGCGGCTCCGCCGGCTCTCCTGACACGAGGCGCGCGGACGCGAGGTTGCGCACGGGGTGCACCTTCTCACCGGCGCGCACGTACATCTGACCGGAGTCCCGCCCGACCATGATCATCGTGCTCCCGACGTCCGGGGCGGGGTCGAGCAGGGCCAGCACCGCGGCCCCGGCCACACCGAGCACAGCCGCGACCACGCCCACCGTCAGCCCCGTCGACTGACGCCTGAGCGGATCGTGCAGCATCCGGACGTCCCGGGCGACCACGGCGTGGCGGGCCCGGCGGGCGAGAAAGCGGTGGCCGTCCACCTGCGCCCTGGTCGTCGGCTTGAGCGGCACCGGCGCGGCCCCCTTTCCACGGATGTGGGACCCCCGCGGCCGGGGGCACCGGGGGTAGGGTACGCCAGGATCCGGCCCCCGTGGCCGGTCTTCCGGGCGCCGTCCGCACGCGCCCGAGTGCTCGGGACAGGCGTGGAGGAGGCGGGTGGATGACGGCGGTTCCCACCCTGGCCGGGCTGCTCGCCGCGCTCGTGGCGACGGTCGTTCTCACCGTGGTCTGCCCGCCGCAGGCGCAGCCGTGGGCCCAGTTCGCGACGGTCGCGCTCGTCGCCACCGTGATCACCGCGCGCCGCGGCGGCCGCCCGGTGCTG
>NZ_KV823759.1:0-1018 GCF_001815995.1 Dietzia sp. HMSC21D01
GGCGGGTGGGCCGGGCAGCGGGACCGGCGCCGGCCTCGGTACCGACGCCGGCGACCGCGTCGTCCTGGCCGACTCCGCGCCACTGGGCGAGTTCAACCCGGTCTCGGGATACGGCTCCACCGGAGTCTCCCCGCTGTACGAGGGCCTGCTACGCCCCTACGCCGCCGACGACGAACACCTGCCCGACCTCGTGCCGGCCCTGGCGGCGGCCGAGCCCGAGGTCAGCGCCGACGGCCTGACCTGGACCATCCGCCTCCGCGAGGGCGTGCGGTTCCACGACGGCAGCGCCCTGGACTCGAGCGACGTCGCCGCTACCTACCGCGCGGTCGTCGACCCCGCCTCGGGCTCGCCCATCGCCTCGGACTACACCTCCATCGCGGGCGTCGAGACCCCAGACCCGCTCACCGTGCGGTTCCGGCTCGACGCCCCCGACCCGGGCATGCCCGCCCGTCTCCTGCTGGGCATCGCTCCCTCCGAGCGGCTCGCGCCCGGGCCGGCGGCGGCGTCGACGCTCAACACCGATCCCGTCGGCACCGGGCCGTACCAGCTGGAGCGCCTGTCCCCGGGCGAGGCCGTCCTCACCGGCAACCCCGACCATCGCGACGGTGCGCCCGAGGTCGACACCCTCGTCCTGAAGTCGGTGCCGGACGAGAACGCCCGCGCCCAGATGGTCCTCACCGGGGAGGTCGACGGCACCGTCCTGCCGCCGACCCTCGCCTCCGGTCTCGCCGGCCGCGACGGCACGGAGCTGGTGTCGGTCAACTCGGCCGACTGGCGGGCCGTCGCGCTGCCCATGGCCCACCCGTTCACCGGCGACCCGGCGGTGCGCCGGGCGCTCGCGGCCGCCATCGACCGCCACTCCCTGGTCGAGCACGTCCTCGCCGGCCACGGCCGGCCCGCTTCCTCCCCCATCACCGACGCCTACCCCGAGCACGAGCCGGGCACCGACGCCGCAGTCGGCGCTGACTCCGACCCCGCCGCCCGGCAGGCCGACACCCGCGAGCTGCTCGCCGCGGCC
>NZ_KV823760.1:0-19306 GCF_001815995.1 Dietzia sp. HMSC21D01
CGCCGCATCACCGCGTCGGGGTCCCCCGCCGCGGCGGCCGCCTCGACGAGCGGACGCTCCGCGGCGCGGATGACCTCGACGGGATGGGCGCGCCTCATGATCTGACTACCGCGGGCGGGTCACTCCACCGTGACGGACTTGGCGAGATTGCGGGGCTTGTCCACGTCGTACCCGCGCGCGGCGGCGACCTCGGCGGCGAAGGCCTGGTACGGGATGGTGGCCAGCAGGGGCTGCAGCAGCGTGGTCGAGGCCGGGATCGGGATGAAGTAGTCCGAGAGCGGCCGGACCACCTCGTCGCCCTCCTCGGCGATCACGATGGTCCGCGCACCACGGGCCCGGATCTCCTGGATGTTGCTCACCAGTTTGGAGTGGAGCACCCCGCGCCCCTCGACCGGCGGCATCACGATGAAGACCGGCATGCCCTCCTCGATGAGGGCGATCGGGCCGTGCTTGAGCTCCCCCGCCGGGAAGCCCTCGGCGTGCATGTACGCCAGTTCCTTGAGCTTGAGCGCGCCCTCCAGTGCCGTGGGGTACCCCACGTGGCGACCGAGGAACAGCACCGACTTGGAGCCGGCGAGCTCGCGCGCGATCCCCCGGACCGGGTCCAGGGAGTCGACGACCTTCTGGATGTCCTCGGGCATGCGCTCGAGCTGGCGGAACTCGGCCGCCACCTCGTCCGGGTACTTGGTGCCGCGGGCCTGCGCGAGCGCGAGACCCACCAGGTAGTTTGCCGTGATCTGCGCGAGGTACGCCTTGGTGGAGGCGACGCCGATCTCCGGGCCGGCGTGCGTGTACAGGACGGCGTCGGCCTCGCGCGGGATCTGCGAACCGTTGGTGTTGCACACCGCCAGGACGCGGGCCTTCTGGGACTTGGCGTGGCGGACCGCCTCGAGGGTGTCCGCGGTCTCGCCGGACTGGGAGATGGCCACCACGAGCGTGGATCGGTCCAGCACCGGGTCGCGGTAGCGGAACTCCGACGCGATCTCGACCTCACACGGGAGCCGGGTCCAGTGCTCGATCGCGTACTTGGCGACCATGCCCGAGTGGTACGCACTGCCGCAGGCCACGATGAACACCTTGTCGATGTCACGTAGGTCCTGGTCGCTCATCCGCTGCTCGTCCAGCACGATGCGACCGTCCTGGAAGTGACCGAGCAGGGTATCGGCGACAGCCCCGGGCTGCTCGGCGATCTCCTTGAGCATGAAGTAGTCGTAGCCGCCCTTCTCGGCCGCCGCCAGGTCCCAGTCGATGTAGAAGGGACGGCCCTCGGAGGGCTCGCCGGCGAAATCGGTGATCTCGTAGGAGTCCGCGCGCAGGACCACGACGTTGTCCTGCCCCAGCTCGATGGCGTCGCGGGTGTGCTCGATGAACGCCGCGACGTCGGAACCGAGGAACATCTCGCCCTCACCGACACCCAGCACGAGCGGGGTCGAGCGCCGCGCGGCCACCAGGACGTCCGGGTGGGCGGCGTGGCTGAACACCAGTGTGAAAGCGCCCTCGAGGCGACGGAGCACCGTGCGACACGCGGCCACGAAGTCCCCGCCGCTGCCACCCGACTCCATCTCCCGGCGCAACAGGTGGGCTGCGACCTCCGAGTCGGTGTCCGACTCGAGCTCGACGCCCGCGGCCTCGAGCTCGGCACGCAGCGGGGCGAAGTTCTCGATGATCCCGTTGTGCACGATCGCGACATCGCCGGAGACGTGGGGGTGCGCGTTGCGGTCACTCGGACGGCCGTGCGTCGCCCACCGGGTGTGACCGATGCCGGTCGAGCCCGGGAAGCCACCCTCTCCCGCGGCCGCGAGCGCGGCCTCGAGATTGGCGAGCTTGCCCTCCTTCTTCTCGACCCGGGAGGCCCCCGACCCGTCGAGGACGGCGACGCCCGCTGAGTCATAGCCGCGGTATTCCATCCGCCGCAGGGCCTCGACGACGACTGGGAGGGCGGGGCGATGCCCGACATAACCGACGATTCCGCACATGGGCGCTAAGTGTAGCCACGAGGTCTGACAGCCCCGGCACCCTTAGCGCCCGCGAGGCGATACTGTGGCCATCGTGGCCAAGAAGACCAAGGAACTGCACGCCAGGGTGAGTCGACGCGGACCCTACGGCGTCGACAGGGGTGACCTCGGGTTCACCGGCACCCCCGGCGTCGTCTACGTCCCGCGCGACGCCCCGACGCCCGCGCCCGTCGTGGGATGGGCCCACGACTGGACCCGGGGGCCGCGGCACTACGTCGACACTCTCAAGCACCTCGCGTCGTGGGGTTTCGTGGTGGTGGCACCGGCCACCGATCTCGGGGTGCGCCCGAACCACCAGCACTACGCGGACCACCTGTCCGCGGCTCTCGAGGACACCCTCCGGGCGGCCCTCGGCCGCGGGTCGGTCCGTGCGGATCCGCGGCGCATCGGCCTGGCCGGTCACGGCCTGGGCGCCGGCGTGTCCGCACTGCTGGCCTCACAGCGCACCGACATCGACGCCGTCGCGATGGTGTTCCCCACCGAGACGGTCCCGTCGGCCGCGGACCGGGCGATGACCATCGACTCCCCCGCTCTGCTGCTGTCCGCCGCCGGCGGAGTCCACGCGGAGGACGCGCGAGCGCTGCACCTCGCGTGGCGGGGCGACCTCGTGCACCGGCGTCTGGACAAGGCGATCGAGGGCGGGCTGGTCGAGCGCAACGCGCTGATCGAGCGGATCGGACTGGCAGACCCGGACCGCCGCACGCACAGGACCGTGCGTCCGATGCTGGCCGGCTACCTGCTGGCGACGCTCGCCGGTGACGACACCTACGCGGCGTTCGCGGATCCCAGGGCGAAATTCAAGGACGCGGTCCCCGTGACGGACGAGATGCTGGAGGAGCCGGGGGACGACCCGCTGGCCACCGCGCCCCCGTTGCTCAAGCTGTTCAAGTCAATCACAGGCGGCTGAGCGGGTCAGACGGCGACGACGACGCTCGCGAGCCGCTCGGCGACCTCGCGGGCCAGCTCCGCGTCTTGGGCCTCGACCATGACGCGGACCAGGTGCTCGGTCCCCGAGGGGCGCAGCAGAACGCGGCCGGCGGCGCCGAGCCGCATCTCCTCGGCGGCGACCGCGTCGCCGACCGCCGGGGACGCCACGACCGCGGCCTTGTCCTCCACCGGCACGTTGATGAGGATCTGGGGCAGCACCGGCATCACGGAGGCCAACTCGGCGAGCGACCTGCCCGTCTCGGCCATCCGCGCCATGATGCGTAGTCCGGTGAGGACCCCGTCCCCGGTGGTCGCGTGCGCGGGCAGGACGAGGTGGCCGGACTGCTCGCCGCCGAGACTGTATCCGCCCTCGCGGAGGCGCTCGAGGACGTACCGGTCGCCGACCTTGGTCTCGGTGACCTCGATGCCGGCTTCCCGCATCGCCACCTTGAGACCGAGGTTGCTCATGATGGTGGCGACCAGCGCGTTGCCCGCGAGCTCGCCGGCGTCGCGCATGGCCAGGGCCAGGATCGCCATGATCTGGTCACCGTCGACGACCTCGCCGCTCGAGTCCACCGCGAGGCAGCGGTCGGCGTCCCCGTCGTGGGCGAGCCCGAGGTCCGCGCCGTGCTCGAGGACCGCGGCACGGACGTCGTCGAGGTGGGTGGAGCCGCAGTTGTCGTTGATGTTGTAGCCATCGGGACTGGCGTGGATCTCGATCACCGTCGCGCCCGCCTCGCGGTAGGCGCGCGGTCCGGCGACGCTGGCGGCGCCGTTGGCACAGTCGACGACGACGCGGACTCCGTCCAGCCGGGCCGGCGTCGCGCTGAGCAGATGACCGACATAACTGTCCAGGGCATCCTCGGGGGTCGCACGTGAAATCCTGCCGATCGCCGACCCGGTCGGCCCGGTGATGGCACCTTCGGTGAGCGCGGCCTCGATCCGGTCCTCGACCTCGTCGCCGAGTTTGTGACCGCCCGCGGCGAAGAACTTGATGCCGTTGTCCGGCATGGCGTTGTGCGAGGCGGAGATGACGGCGCCGAGCGCGGCGTCGTGGCGGTCCGTCAGGTGGGCCACGGCCGGGGTCGGCACCTCGCCCACCAGCAGAACGTCGACGCCCTGACTGGCCAGCCCCGCCGCGAGCGCGGCCTCGAGCATCTCCCCCGAGACGCGCGGGTCGCGACCCACGACGGCCAGTGGGCGCGCGCCCGCACGGTCGGACACGGGGCCGGTCTCAGTGGCGAGGACAACGGCGGCCGCCGCACCGAGCCGGACCGCCAGGTCGACGGTGAGGGTCCGGTTGGCGAGCCCACGGACCCCATCGGTGCCGAACAGTCGCGTCATGTCGTGTAGTCCTCCGAGGTCTTGTGGTCGCCGCCGCGGGGCGGATCGGGAATGCCCGGGTCAGGATAACCCCGTCCGGTCGCGCACTCTGCAAATGGACCAGAGCAGGCCCCGCGTCGCGGGAACCTGCTCTGGTGTCGTGATCCTGGCGGATCAGCGCTTCGAGTACTGCGGGGCCTTACGGGCCTTCTTGAGGCCGGCCTTCTTGCGCTCGACCGCGCGGGCGTCACGCGTGAGGAAGCCCGCCTTCTTGAGCGCCGGGCGATCGTCCGGCGAGTACTGGGTCAGCGCGCGGGCGATGGCCAGACGCAGCGCGCCGGCCTGACCCGAAGGGCCGCCACCGTGGAGCAGCGCCACGATGTCGAACTGCTCCTCGCGCTCGACCAGCACCAGCGGCGACTTGACGAGCTGCTGGTGCACCTTGTTCGGGAAGTACTCCTCCAGGGACCGGCCGTTGAGGGTGAACTGGCCGGAGCCGGGCAGCAGGCGGACGCGGGCGACGGCCTCCTTGCGGCGGCCGACGGCCTGGGCCGGGCCGGAGGAGACGACGGGCGCGAACTGGGCATCGGCGTCGGCGACGAAGTCGCTGCCACCGGCGTAGTCGGCCTCGCTGTAATCCTCGGCGACCTCGGCGGCGAGATCCGCCACCATGTCGTCGGCGACCTCGGCCTCGGGGGTGATGTTCTCGTCGGTCACTGGGCCACCTGCTTGATCTCGAAGGGCACGGGCTGCTGGGCGGCGTGCGGGTGATCCGGACCCGCGTACACCTTGAGCTTGGAGGCGACGGCACGACCGAGCTTGTTGCTCGGCAGCATGCCCTTGACGGCCTTCTCGACGACGCGGTCGGGGCGCGTGTCCATGGCCTTGCCCAGGGTCTGCGACTTCAGCCCACCGGGGAAACCGGAGTGGCGGTGCTGCACCACGCGGTCACGCTTGTTGGACGAGATCGCGACCTTGTCGGCGTTGATGATGATGACGAAGTCGCCGGTATCGGCGTTCGGGGCGAACTGCGGCTTGTGCTTGCCACGGAGGATGTTGGCGACCTGGACGGCGAGTCGACCGAGCACCACGTCGGTGGCGTCGATGACATACCAGGCGCGCGTCACGTCCCCGGGCTTGGGGGTGTACGTGGACACAGGCAATACCTCTGTCTGTCTAGTGGGCTGCCGGCCGGCAGGCGCCCTCCCCCTCGAACGGCGGCCGGTGGTGACCCGTGCGAGGCGGTCCACCGTCTCCGTTAAAGGAGACGACATGGACGCCGACAGTCGACGATACCGTCCGGCAGGCGCCCACTCCAAGTCGCCGATCACGACAGAGCGGCCCATCGGTTAGACTCTCCCCGGTTCCCGCCCTCGTAGCTCAGTGGATAGAGCACGGCTCTCCTAAAGCCGGTGTCGGAGGTTCGATTCCTCTCGGGGGCACCACTGATCGCCCGGGCCGCGTCGGCGTCGCGGACCCGGCGGGACGTCAGCGCCTGAGCGTGGCCGAGAAGGCGCTCGTCAGCGCGAGGATCGGCAGACCGATGAACAGGTGCACGATCGCGGCCGCGAGCCCGTCGAGGAACGGCACCGTCACCAGCAACGGCAGCGCCACAGCCGCCACGATGAGCAGCCCCACCGTCCAGGAGTAGAACTGCTGGGGGTTGGCGGTGCCGATCAGCAGCAGGTACCAGAGCAACCCGGCGAGGATCGCCGCGACGGCGCCGTAGACGGCGTACATCGTCGGGGTGTTCCCGCCGTTGGCCCACTGGTGGCCGAAACGGGAGAACACGGCGTCCACCACCCAGGCGATCAGCCACCCCGCGATGGCTGCTACCAGTGCGGTGGCGGCCACGCTGCCGACGAATTTCCCCACGTCGATCGCGGGCCCGCGGCGGGATTGGCGGGGTTCCACATAGCCGTCGTCGTAGCCGCCCTCGGCGCCGTAGCCGTCGTCATGGGCGGGGTCGTACGCCCGGTCGCCGCTCATCCTCGAGTAGGCACGCGAGTCGGGTTGCTGACCCATGCGTCGGGTGTGGTCGTCCTGTCCAGGATACATCTCTACCGCCTCCGAATCGGTGTGGTGCCCACCGAGGGTAGTCCCTCGGTGGGCACGACGACGCCGCCCGACCGTCTGGCGACGGTCGGGCGGGCCAATGGGGGTCAGGGTCAGTGCGCGATGGTCTTCTCCACACCGACTCCGGTGAGCGAGCGGACCTCCATCTCCACGCGCTTCTCCGGGAACTCGTCCTTCTTGCCGATGAACGTCCCGATGATGCCCAGCAGGAACGCAAGGGGGATCGACACGATGCCCGGGTTGGAGAGCGGGAACAGGGAGAAGTCGACGCTCGAGATCATCGACTTCTCGCTGCCGGAGACCGCCGGCGAGAGCGCGATGAGCACCAGGGTGCTGATCAGGCCGCCGTACATGGAGAACAGCGCGCCGGTGGTGTTGAACCGCTTCCAGAACAGCGAGTAGAGGATCGTCGGCAGGTTCGCCGAGGCCGCGATCGCGAAGGCGAGGGCCACGAGGAAGGCGATGTTCTGCCCCATCGCGCCGATGCCCATGACGATCGACACGAGGCCGATCACGACGACCGTGATCCGGGAAACTCGCAGCTGCGACTGCTCGGTGGCCTGCCCGTGCTTGATCACGCCGTTGTAGATGTCGTGCGCGAAGGAAGCGGAGGCGGTGATGGCGAGTCCGGCCACCACGGCGAGGATTGTCGCGAAGGCGACGGCCGAGATGATCCCGAGGAAGATCTCACCTCCGAGCGCGAAGGCGAGCAGCGGCGCCGCCGAGTTCACACCGCCGGGGGCGTTCTCGATGACCTCGGGTCCGACCATCGCCGCGGCACCGAAGCCCAGGACGAGGGTGAACAGGTAGAACCCGCCGATGAGCGCGATGGCCCAGGTCACCGACCGACGGGCCTCCTTCGCCGTCGGGACGGTGTAGAAGCGCATGAGGACGTGTGGCAGACCGGCGGTGCCGAAGACCAGGGCGATCGACAGCGAGACGAAATCGAGCTTGCTGGTCTCGGTGGCGCCGTACTGCAGTCCCGGCCGTAGAAGATCCTTGCCGGAGTTGGCGACGGCCTCGCCGAGGAGCGCGGAGAAGTTACCGCGGGCGGCGACGAGGACCAGGAGGCACATGATCAGTACACCGCCGACGAGCAGGACGGCCTTGACCATCTGGACGTAGGTGGTGCCCTTCATACCGCCGACGAGGACGTAGACGATCATCAGGATGCCGACGACGGCCACGACGATCGACTGCCCCGCGGAGTCGTCGATGTTCAGGAGCAGGGCGACGAGCCCGCCAGCGCCGGCCATCTGGGCGATCAGATAGAACAAACACACCGCGAGCGTTGCCAGCGCGGCCGCCATGCGGACGGGCCGCTGGTTGAGCCGGAAGCTGAGCACGTCGGCCATCGTGAACCGGCCCGTGTTGCGCATCAGCTCGGCCACGAGCATCAACGCCACGAGCCAGGCGACGAGGAAGCCGATCGAGTACAGGAAGCCGTCGTATCCGTTGATCGCGATGGCGCCGGCGATACCGAGGAAGGAGGCCGCCGAGAGGTAGTCACCGGCGATCGCGAAACCGTTCTGCGGGCCGGTGAAGCTCGAGCCGCCCGTGTAGAAGTCCTTGGTCGACTTGGTCGACTTCGACGCCCTCAGCACGAGGGTCATCGTGACGACGATGAAGACGGCGAATACCGCCATGTTGAGGAGGGTGCTGCCCACCTGCTCCCCCGGCGCGAGTTCGTTGATGTTGATCAGCCAGTCCATCAGGCGATCCCACCTTCCAGCTCGAGGCGGATGGACTCCGCGCGGGGATCGATCTCACGGTTGGCGAAGCGGATGTACAGGAAGGTGATGAGGAAGGTCGTCACGAACTGCCCCAGGCCGATGATCAGACCCCAGGTGATGTTCCCGAACACCTTGGTCGCCATGAAGTCCGTCGCGTAGACGGCCAGGATCACGTAGAGGAAGTACCAGACGAGGAAGGCGATCGTCATGGGGAACACGAACGCCCTGAACTTGCTGCGCAGATCCTGGAAGGCGGGGCTGGCCTGCATCGCCGTGAATTCCGCCGCTTCCGGGGTTCGTCGCGATGCCCCCCCCCCGCCGGCGGATCGGTTGGTTGGGACACGGAGGTCCTCCGTTTCGGGTTCTCGTCAGCACACCCCTGTAGTGATGTGCTTCACAAACACTGACCGGAGAAGTGTGACACGTAACACAGCTGATTGCGGGGAGGCTTTCGGCGAACTCTCATGACGAGCCGAAACCGCGGGCGGCGGCACCCCCGTCGGTGGGTACCACTTACCTCACTGCGGGGCTACGGCCGGGCCGAGGCGCCGCGGCGCCCCACCGCCTCCGCGAACACCCGGACGATCTCCTCCTGCGTGCGGGCGACATAGCTGCTGCCGCCGGTGGCCTGCGCGATCTGCGCGAGGGTGCCCGAACTGCTGTCGTCCAGAAGGCTCACCGACACCACGATCACGGGGCGGGACGGGTCCACCATCTCGTCGAGCCGGGCGAAGAACTCTCCTGCTCCGATGTCCGAGGTCGCGTCGTCCGCGCCGTCGGAAATGACGATGATCGAGTTGACCATGTTCGGGTCGTACCCCGAGCGCACCATGGCGTAGGCGTCGAGCACGGAACGATAGAGGTCGGTGCCGCCACCCACCATCCCGGGCAGAGAGGCCAACGCACCGCCCAGCGCGGCACGGTGCGTTCCCCCGGGAGCTGCCGCGTCGAGGCGCTGCAGCGCCGCGACCTCCGCGTACGGCAGCCCGTCGCTCCCGGCGGCACCGCCGAACGCCCACAGTCCGAGCTCCGCGTCGTCGGGGAACTGGCCGAGCCCTGCGCCCGCCGTCTCGACGAGCGCCTGGATGCGGGTGCGGTCCGTGCCGGGCACCCCGAAGCCCATCGAACCCGATGTGTCCACCAGGACCAGGGACCGGCCCGGCATCGACAGGAGCCGCCAATGCCGCAGAGCACTGTGGACCCGGTTCGCATCCCGGACCACGAGCGCTTCGATCTCGCCCACCCCCGCTCCCCCGGCGAGCGGCGCCCGGAAGGCGGTCCGGAAACCGTCCCGGGAGAGCCCGTCGGCGACAGCGGTCGCCGCGGTGGCGTCCCGGAGCGCCTCAGCGGCCTCGACCACGTCGACGCGGCGCGTCGAATCCTGGGTCGTCACGGCCACCGGATAGGTGAGGAATACCGCCCCGGTGGCGGGCGCGTACAGCTCCATCCCCGAGTCGGGTGCCGCCCGCTGCGCGAGCACCGCGTCTCGCTCCGTCACGATCGCCGCGCCGCCGCCGGCGATCACCCTGTCGAGCATCTCTCGGGAGGTCGGCGGGACCTCCATCCGACTCATCTGCCCCTGGGCCAACATCGCCATCGAGGCCCCCAGCGCCTCCGGAGCCGACCGCAGCATCTCGACCTCCGAGGTCGCAGCGAGGATCGGCGCGTCCGCTACCCCGGACCGGACCGGATCACCCATCATCAGCCCCGGCGTGGCGAGCGCCGAGGTCCACGTCGACTTGTCGACCCCGGCGTCACGGGAAGCGATGACCACCGGGGTCGACGCGAGGGAGTTGAGGACCGTCTCGAACGGGATCTGCACGTCCTGGGACACCTGAGCGAGACGTACGGCGGAGTCCGGCACCCAGATGTCCGGCAACGCCTCCCGCGAGACCGTGCGGGTGGACATGTCCGCGGAGGAGACCGTTTCCACGTCGAAGGCGTGACAACCGTCGGCATGCTCCGCCAGGACTCGGACGTGCTCGACGATGTCGGGCTCGGCTGCCACGCTGATCCGCGGCTCAGCCCCGCAGAAGCCGGCGACGCCCGCCCTCGACAGCCCGGAGATCACCAGTCCCACCACGAGCACGGCCGCGAGGATCGCCGCCCCCACGAGGACGACCCGCCGGGCCGTCGGATTGTTGTTCTGCGGCGATGCGCTGTGCCTGGCCATCGGTGACGCTCCCCCCGGTCATGCGATACCCGGGGTCGTGCCAGACGCCCGCGACACGCGGGTCCGGGTCGGGCGCGGTGAATCTTACCCGGCCGGGCGACCCGCGGTGTCCGTACGTGGGGCGCCACGGCGACCGTGCGTCCTGCGGTGGGGCGGTTCAGCGCCCGCGGAAGACGGGTGGCCGCTTCTCGGCGCGGGCGGCCCGGGCCTCGGCCATGTCCTCGCTGCTCCACGCGCGCAACTGGAGTTCGGTGTGCTCCTCGCGCGGGAGCAGCCGGGCGTCGTCATCGTTGATCACGGTCTTGATGTGCCGCAGGCTCAGCGGTGCGAACCGCGAGAGCTCGGCAGCCAGCTCCATGGCCGCCTCGACGTCCCCGATCTCGCTGGCCAGTCCGATCCGGGCAGCCTCCTCCGCACCGACGGGGCGGGCGGTCATGAGCACCGACCGGGCGTGGCCGCCGCCCACGACGTTGGCCAACCGCTTGATGGTCCAGTTGTCCAGTGCCAGCCCCACCTTCACGACGGGCACGGTGAAGACGGCACCGGGCGCCACCACCCGCAGATCCGCGGCCAGTGCCAGCTGCACGCCCGCACCGACAGCCGGGCCGTTGACGGCGGCGATGACGGGCACCGGGACCGACTCGACTGCGCGGAGCATCCCGGCGTGTGCGTCGTAGAAATCCGAGTTGTACACCCCGCCGGACAGATCGGCACCCGCGCAGAAAGCGGTTCCCGCTCCGGTGATGACGATTGCGCGGACGGGGTCTTCGGCGTCGGCCTCCGCGCCGGCGGCCTCGATGGCGTCGCGCAGGGCGATGCACACCTCGGCGTCGAGCGCGTTGCGGGTCTCGTGACGGTCGATGGTGACGACGACGACTGCGCCGTCCCTGCGGCTGACGATCATGGCGACGGAGGGCTCCTCTGCGTGACGGGGGTACGGCAGTGCACCCTCACCCTCACGATACCCGCTGGTAGGCGCCCCACCGTACGATGCGGTCATGGCGCGCACCGGAGCTCTGCAGATCCTCGACATGGTCCTCGACGACGGCTCCTTCCGGTCCTGGGACGACGCCCCGGTCCGCCCGCCACAGGTCGACGCGGCGCCGGGGTACGAGGAGGCGCTCCAGCGGGCGACCGAGAAGTCAGGCGTGGACGAGTCGGTCATCACCGGTGAGGGGACCCTACTGGGCCGCCGGGTCGTGATCATCGCGTGCGAGTTCGACTTCCTCGCCGGGTCGATCGGGATCGCCGCCGCCGAGCGGATCGTCTCGGCGATAGAACGGGCGACGGCCGAAGGGCTTCCGATCCTCGCCTCTCCCACCTCGGGCGGTACGCGGATGCAGGAGGGGACGCTCGCGTTCCTCCAGATGGTCAAGATCTCCGCCGCCGTGGCCGGTCATAAGAGCGCGGGGCTGCCCTACCTCGTGTATCTGCGGCATCCGACGACCGGCGGCGTGTTCGCGTCGTGGGGGTCGCTCGGTCACGTGTCGGTGGCCGAACCCGGCGCACTCATCGGCTTCCTCGGGCCCCGCGTCTACGAGGCGCTCTACGACGCGCCGTTCCCGGACGGGGTCCAGGTCTCCGAGAACCTCGCGCGACGCGGGATGATCGACGGCGTGCTCCCACCGGAGGGGCTTCGCGACCTCACCGCCCGAGCCCTGAGGGTGCTGTGCCAGGACCCGCCGTCGGACGACGAGCCGGTGCCGCCCCACGGGCCGGTCCCCGAACCGGAGTCCGACGACGGACGTCCCCCCGATGCCTGGGACGCCATCACCCGGTCGCGGCGCCCGGACCGCCCCGGAGCGCGTGCCTTCCTCGACCGCGTGGCGCCCGACCGGGTGCTCCTGTCCGGCACCGGTCAGGGCGAGGACAGCGGATCACTCCTGTTGTCGCTGGTCCGGTTCCGAGGCCAGTCCGCAGTCGTGCTCGCGCAGGACCGGGACGCGGAGAACGAGAAGAGCCCTCTCGGCCCGTCCGCGTTGCGGTCGGCACGCCGCGGTATGCGCATAGCCGCGGAGATGGGGGTCCCTCTGGTCCTGTTCATCGACACCCGCGGCGCCGCTCTGTCGCGGGAGGCGGAGGAGGGCGGACTGGCGGGTGAGATCGCCAGGAGTCTGGCCGACCTCGTCACCCTGCCGACCCCGACCGTCTCCGTGATCCTGGGGCAGGGCACCGGCGGCGCCGCTCTCGCCCTGCTCCCCGCCGACAGGGTCCTGTGCGCGCGTCACGGGTGGCTCGCCCCCCTGCCGCCGGAGGGCGCCAGCGCGATCCTCCACCACGAGACGAGCCGAGCCCCTGAGGTCGCACGGTCGCAGGGCATCACCTCCGCGGACCTGCTGGAGGCCGGGATCGTGGACGTGGTCGTGCCCGAACGTCCCGACGCCGCGGACGAGCCCGAGGCGTTCTGCGACCGGATGGCCGGCGCGGTCGCGTCCGCGCTGCTCGAGGTCCGCCGACGCCCCCCTGAGCGGAGGTACGCCGAGCGGATGATGCGGTATCGCGAACTGGGCCTCGGATTAGAGTGAAACCAGTCACATCCCGTCGGCGCGGTCGGCGGGCCCGCTCCCGTACGTGAGGGGAAGTACCCGATGTCGGACTCGACGACCTCGACCTACGACGCCGCCCACCGGCTATCGATCGACGTTCCCGATGCCTTCTGGTTGGACGTCGCCGGGGACATCGATTGGACCACGACCCCCACGACGGCGGTCGACGGATCCCGTCCGCCCTTCTACCGGTGGTTTCCCGACGGTGAGCTGAACACGTCGTACAACTGCGTCGACCGGCACGTCGCCGCCGGGCGGGGCGAGCAGGCCGCGTTCATCTACGACTCGGCGGTAACCGGCGTCAAGCAGACCATCACCTACGCCCAGTTGCTACAGCAGGTCGAGGAGTTCGCGGGCGCGCTCGCCGCGGAGGGCGTGGGTCGCGGCGACCGGGTCGTCATCTACATGCCGATGGTCCCCCGCGCCGCCGTGGCGATGCTCGCGTGCGCCCGGCTCGGTGCCGTCCACTCCGTTGTCTTCGGCGGCTTCGCCGCGCCCGAGTTGGCGATCCGGATCGACGACGCCCGCCCCAAGGTGATCGTCACGTCCCACGGCGGCATCGAGCCGACGCGCAAGGTGCCCTACTTCCCCATGGTCGCCAAGGCGCTCGAGCTGACCCGCCACAACCCGGGGGCTGTGATCGTGGCCCCGCGTCACGACCAGTTCCCCGACATGGCGTTCCCCGACACCCCGGGGACCACCTGGAGCTATTGGGAAGACGCCGTCGCCGGCTCCGATCCGGCGGCACCGATCCCGGTGAAGGCCACCGATCCGCTGTACATCCTCTACACCTCCGGTACGACCGGGCTACCCAAGGGCGTGGTCCGCGACAACGGCGGACATGCCGTCGCGCTCGCGTGGTCGATGTGGAACGTCTACGGCATCCGCCCGGGCGACGTGTGGTGGACCGCCTCGGACGTGGGCTGGGTGGTCGGCCATTCCTACATCGTCTACGCGCCCCTGCTGGTCGGCGCGACCTCGGTGATCTACGAGGGCAAGCCCGTCGGCACCCCTGACGCCGGGTCGTTCTGGCGGGTGGCCTCCGAGCACCGCGCGGTCGCGCTGTTCACAGCTCCGACCGCCGTGCGGGCGATCCGCAAAGAGGATCCCGAGGGCCTCGAGATCGGCAAGTACGACCTGTCGGCCATGCGCACCTTCTTCTGCGCTGGCGAGCGTCTCGATCCGGACACCTACCAGTGGGCCACCGACAATCTCGACAAGCCCGTCGTGGACAACTGGTGGCAGACCGAGACCGGCTGGCCCATCGCCTCCAACCTGCGCGGCCTGGAACCGATGCCGATCAAGCCCGGCTCCCCGACCGTCGCGGTCCCCGGTTACGACCTGCATGTGCTCGACGGAGACGGCAAGCCACTTCCGCCCGGCGAGGAGGGGAACCTGGCCATAAAGTTGCCCATGGCCCCGGGCACGCTGGCGGGTCTCTGGGAGGACGACGAGAGGTTCGTCTCCTCGTACATGACAGTCTTCGAGGGGTACTACTCCACGGGTGACGGCGGGTACATCGATGAGGACGGCTACGTCTTCGTGATGGGTCGGACAGACGACGTCATCAACGTCGCCGGCCACCGGCTGTCCACGGGGTCGATGGAAGCCGTCATCGCTCGGCATCCCGCCGTCGCGGAGGTCGCGGTGATCGGCGTGAAGGACCCTCTCAAGGGCCAGCGCCCCGTCGGCTACGTGGTGCTCAAGTCCGGCCAGGTCCGCGACCCCGACGAGCTGCGGTCGGAGCTGGTGGCGATGGTGCGTGACGAGATCGGGGCGGTGGCCACCTTCCGCGACTGCACGGTCGTGCAGGGACTGCCCAAGACCCGCTCGGGCAAGATCCTCCGCAAGACGATGCGGCAGATCGCCGACGGCCAGCAGGATGTGGCGGTGCCGTCGACGATCGAGGACCCAGCCGTCCTCGAAGCCCTCGCGCCTTTCCTTCGGCAGCAGGGGTAAACCCGAGCCTGCGACAGCAGGGCACCCGCATCCGCGCCCGCGCCTGGCGTCTCGCTCCCGTCGATGGCGTCTCGCTCCCGTCGATGACGCTGCGCATCGCAGCCGCCCCTCGCCATGGCGCCTGGCGCGAACCGCGGGGCAGGCGAGACGCCATGGCGAGGGGCGGCTGTGGCGGTCGGGCACCCTGGGCTGCGGCAGGGCCGGGCCAGCAGCCGTCGGCCGGACTTGTGCGTACCGGCCGGGTGTGTGTGCGTACCGGGCGGAGGGCGCGTCGCGGGTTCCGGCCCGACAGACGACGGCGCCCCGCCCTCCCGTGAAAGGAGGACGGGGCGCCGCTGTCGCGTTCCGGGACCGCCCGGTCAGGCGTCGAGCAGGTCGATCACGAAGACCAGGGTCTTGCCACCGAGCGGGTGCAGGGCCGCGGAGGTGCCGTAGGCCTTGTCCGGCGGGATCACCAGCTGGCGGCGTCCGCCCACCTTCATCCCCGGGATCCCCTCCTGCCAACCCTGGATGAGGCCGTTCAACGGGAAGGTGATGGACTCACCCCGATCCCAGGAGGAGTCGAACTGCTCACCGGTCTCGTAGTCCACCCCCACGTAGTGCACGGTGACGTTACCGCCGGCGACCGCCTCCGCGCCGTCGCCCACCGTGAGGTCCTCGCTGACGAGGTCGGTGGGCGCGGGACCCGTCGGCATGTCGATCTCGGGCTTGTCCATGATGTTCTCCTGGGGTGGGAATCCCGGGTTCAGCGCTGGCTGATCGGGGTGAAGCTCCGCTCGGCCGGGCCGGTGTAGACCTGGCGCGGGCGGTTGATCTTGGTGGAGGGATCCTCGCGCATCTCGCGCCAGTGGGCGATCCAGCCGGGCATGCGACCGAGCGCGAACAGCACGGTGAACATGTCGGTCGGGAAGCCCATCGCACGGTAGATGAGGCCGGTGTAGAAGTCGACGTTCGGGTAGAGCTTGCGCTCGACGAAGTAGTCATCGGCCAGCGCGGTCTCCTCGAGCTTGAGCGCGATCTCGAGCAGAGGGTCGTTGCTCTGGGACAGCAGCGCGTGGGCGTGCTTCTTGGCGATCTGGGCGCGCGGGTCGTAGCTCTTGTAGACGCGGTGACCGAAGCCCATCAGCTTGACGCCGTCGACCTTGTTCTTGACGCGGTCCATGTAATCGGTGGCGTCGCCGCCCTCCGACTCGATCCGCTCGAGCATCTCGAGCACGGCCTGGTTGGCGCCGCCGTGAAGCGGGCCGTACAGGGCGTTGATGCCACCGGTGATCGAGGAGTACAGCGGCGCCTCGGAGGAGCCGACCATCCGCACCGTGGAGGTGGAGCAGTTCTGCTCGTGGTCCGCGTGCAGGACGAGGAGCATGTCGAGGGCCTTGGCAACCTCGTCGGTGATCTCGTAGTCCGGGCCGAACGTCATCCGCAGGAAGTTGCGGACGTACCCGAGCGACGGGTCCGGGTCGATGGCGTCCTTGCCGTTGCGGATGCGCTCGATGGCCGCCGCCAGGGTCGGGCCGCGTCCGAGCAGACGCGCGGTGGCCAGGTCGACGGCCTTGGGGTCGTCGATGTCCAGGTCGTCACCGTGCGTGCCGAACAGGCTGACGCCGGCCGAGAGGACGGGCATCGGGTGCGTGTCACGGGGGAAGGCCTGCAGCAGCGGCATCATCTGCCCGGGCAGCGCCGTCTCCGCGAGGACCTTGTCGGTGAACTCGGCGAGCTGCGCCTCGGTGGGATCCTCGCCGTAGATGAGGAGGTAGGAGACCTCGAGGAACGAGGCGTTCTCGGCGAGCTGGTCGATCGGGTAGCCGCGGTGACGCAGGATCCCCTCGGCACCGTCGATGTAGGTGATCGAGGACGTGCACGCGGAGGTGTTGACGAAGCCGACGTCCAGGGTGGTCATCCCCGTCTCGGCCAACAGCGAGCCGAGCTGCACGGCGTCACTACCGCAGCTCGCCTCCACCACGTCGAGTTCGAGCTCACCGCCGGGGTAGGACAGTGTTGCTTTGCGGTCCGAACCGTTCGAGCCTGCGGTCACGCGATTCCCTCTCCGACGACTGGTCCCGGCGGTCGAGTCCCGCCACGAATGTGCTGTGCCACACCCTACCGTGGCCGCCGTTCGGGGTTCGAAGGGAGTTCTCCCGTTCTCCCCCCGGCGACCCGGCCCGGCGACCCGACCCCGCGTCAGGGCTGCAGCCGACGGGCCGTCCACCGGTCGCCGTCCCGGAGGCACTCGACGCGGTCGTGGAACCGGTCCGGCCCGCCCTGCCAGAACTCCACCCGGTCCGGGACCACCCGGTACCCGCCCCACCGGTCGGGCATGGGGATCTCGTCGACGCCGGCCAACCGCTGCTCCGCGGTCGCGTACAGCGACTCGAGCTCGGCCACCGACTCCGCCGGGCGCGACTGCTCCGACGCCCACGCGGCGATCTGCGAGCCCCGCGGCCGGGTGCGCCAGTACGCGAGGCTGTCCGCCCGGTCGATCGGATGGCAGGCGCCCTCGACGTGCACCTGACGCTCGGCGATCAACCAGGGGAAGGTCACCGACGCGTACCCGGTCTGCGCCAACTGGACGCCCTTGCGCGACGTCGTCGTCGTGAAGAAGGTCACCCCGCCCTCGTCGACGCCCTTACACAGGACGGTCCTGGTCGACGGCCGTCCCTCTGCACCGACGGTGCCGAGCACCATGGCGTTGGGTTCGCGGACGCCGCGCCGGCCCGCCTCGTCCAACCACTCGGTGAACAGGGGCAACCACCCGCCGGCGAGGTCGGCCACGTCCAGCCGCGCGTGCAGGCCGTACCCGACGCGCATGGTGTCGAAGTCGGTGGGTTCCAGGACCGGTTCCTCCATGACCCCAGACGGTACTCCGGGCCCGGCGCCGGGCCGGACTACCATGGAGCGCGACCCACCCGACGACACCGAAACGGCATCCCAAGAGCATGAGCGATCAGCTGCCCACCATTCCCGCCGACCTCAAGCCCGCCGACGGCCGCTTCGGCTGCGGTCCGTCCAAGGTTCGCCCCGAGCAGATCTCGGCCGTGGCCGACGCCGCCACTACGGTGATGGGCACCAGCCACCGCCAGGCCCCGGTCAAGGACGTCGTGGGTCGCGTGCGCGACGGCCTGGCCGCGCTGTTCTCCCTCCCCGAGGGCTACGAGGTCGTGCTGGGCAACGGCGGCACCACCGCGTTCTGGGACGCCGCCGCGTTCGGCCTGGTGCGGGAGAAGTCGCTGCACCTGACCTATGGCGAGTTCTCCTCCAAGTTCGCCAAGGTCACCGGCGGCGCGCCGTTCCTCGCCGACCCGATCGTCATCTCGGCCGACCCCGGCTCGGCGCCGGAGCCGACCTCCGACCCGTCCGTCGACCTCATCGGTTGGGCCCACAACGAGACCTCCACCGGCGTGATGGTGCCGGTGTCCCGCCCGGCGGGCTCGGAGAACGCGCTCGTCGCGATCGACGCCACCTCCGGCGCCGGCGGCCTGCCCGTCGACATCGCGGACGCCGACGTCTACTACTTCGCCCCGCAGAAGTCCTTCGCCTCCGACGGCGGCCTGTGGGTGTCGATCATGAGCCCGGCCGCCCTCGCGCGGGTCGACGAGATCGCGGCCACCGACCGCTGGTGCCCCGACTTCCTGTCGCTGCCCACCGCGGTGGACAACTCGCGCAAGAACCAGACGTACAACACCCCGGCCGTGGCGACGCTGCTGATGTTCGCCTCGCAGATCGAGTGGATGAACGACCAGGGCGGGCTGGACTGGGCCGTGGCGCGGACCAAGGACTCGTCCTCGCGTCTGTACGACTGGGCCGAGGCCAGCGACTTCGCCACCCCGTTCGTCGCCGCGCCGGCGCACCGTTCGCAGGTCGTGGGCACCATCGACCTGGCCGAGGAGATCGACGCCGCGAAGGTCGCCAAGACCTTGCGCGCCAACGGCATCGTCGACACCGAGCCGTACCGCAAGCTGGGCCGCAACCAGCTGCGCATCGGCATGTTCCCGGCGATCGAGCCGGAGGACGTCACGCAGCTGACCCGCTGCATCGACCACGTGGTCGGCCAGCTCTCCTGAGCCGCCCCGGGCACGCCGGCCCCCTCCGGCCGGACCCGCACTTTTCCGCAGCCCACCCGGCCCGTCCGCGCGCCGGGTGGGCTGCGCTGCCCTACCATGTGGGAACGCGCCCAGGCCCCCGGGCAGCGGAGCAGCTCAGGCCGCCGACGGGGCCGCGAGGAGTCGAGGAGGCGGCATGCGGAAGCTGAGGATCATCGGTGTGGACACCGAGTCGTCGGTCGTCGAATGCGAGGTCCCGGACTCCGGTGAGAAGTTCACCCTGCCCCTGGACGACCGTTTCCGTGCCGCCGCTCGCGGTGAGTTCGTGGCCGGCGGATCGGACCGGGCGCCGGTGACCGGCACGCTGCGTCCCCGCGAGATCCAGGACCGCATCCGGCACGGGGCGTCCCCGGAGGAGGTCGCCGCCGACGCGGGGGTGCCGCTGTCCCGCATCGAGGGTTTCGCCGTGCCCGTGCTGCTGGAGCGGGCCAACGCGGCCGAGCTCGCGCGGGCC
>NZ_KV823761.1:0-2654 GCF_001815995.1 Dietzia sp. HMSC21D01
GCGACGCGGGCGCGGCCGGTCTCCGCCTCGGCGGCGTCGAGCAGCTGCTCGGCCAGCGAGAGGTTGTCGGCGATGGAGGAGAGCACCGCGGACGGGAACCGCTCGCGGAGGTCGGACATGGTCTTCTCGGCCTCGGGCAGCCGGGCGCGCAGGGCCACCGCGCGGCGCGTGAGCGCGTCCACGGAGGCGCCGCCGTTGATGAGCAGGTCACGCATCTCCGCGAACGCCGTCGCCTGGTCCTCCAGCCCGCGCTCGGCCCGTTCGGCGCGGGCGGCCACCTCGAGCAGCATCGCCTTGCGCTGATCGGGTGTCTCGGGGATGTCGTCGTCGAGCCGCTGGACGAGCCCGTGCGCGGCGGCGACCTCCGAGCGTGCCGCATCGAGCGCGGCACGGAACGGCCTGGTGCGCAGGTCGCCGAACTCGCCGGTGGCGGTCTCGAGCGCGGTGGCGGAGGCGTCCACGGCCTGGTCGGCGTCCACGAGCCCGGCGCGGGCGCGGGCGTCGAGCACGTCGATCGGCAGGGCGGACATCCGCGCGGTGTCGTCGCCGGGGATGTCGCGGGCGTCCTCCGCCTGCCGCGCGGTGCGGGCGACGCGCCGTCGGCGGGTGACCAGGACCAGGACGACGACGAGGACGACGATCACCGCGATCCCCGCGATGATCGCGAACGGCGAGATCTCGGAACCGGAACCCTGCCGCTCGAGTCCGTCGGCGGCGCCGATGACCGCGCCGGCCCAGTCGTCGTCGGCCAGGCGCGGCTCGATGTCGCGGTCGGCGATCTGTTGGGCGGTCCGCTGGTCGTCGGCGGGGGAGCCCTCCGGGTCGTCGAACTCGAACCAGTACCGGCCGTCCTGCACGGCCACCACGAGCAGAGCGTCGGAGGCGCCCAGATCGGAGAGCTCCCGGGTCTGCCGCGACCACTCCTCGACCGGGATGCCGTCGAGGGTGTCGACGAAGGTCACCCACAGCTGGATCTGGTCGGTGGAGCGCAGTTCGGCCAGTCGGCTCTCCACGTCGCGGGAGTCGCCGCCGAGCACGCCCGCGGAGTCGGTGAGCTGCTGCCGCAGGTTCGACGGCGGCTCCGCGGCGGCGGTCGGGGAACCCCACGCCGTCAGGCAGACCAGGAGCGCGGCGAGCAGCGAGACCGCCGCGAGGTGAAGGCGGCGGAGGGCGACGGGGGTGGCCGGACGGGGTGAAGCGGCGATCATGAGCCCAGCGTATCGGCCCCGGAGAGGGGCCACGCCGGTCCGCCGCGCGGGCGGCTACTCTGGGCGCATGGCAGGGCGGATTCCGGAGCAGGACATCGCCGCGATCCGCGAACGCACCCGTATCGAGGAGATCGTCGGCGAGTACGTGGCGCTGAAGCCGGCGGGCGCGGACTCGCTCAAGGGGCTGTCCCCGTTCAAGGACGAGAAGACCCCCTCGTTCCACGTGCGTCCGCAACACGGCTACTTCCACTGTTTCTCCACGGGTGAGGGCGGTGACGTCTTCGCGTTCCTCATGAAAATGGAGCACATCGGTTTCGTCGAGGCGGTCGAGCAGCTGGCCGACCGGATCGGCTACCGCATCTCCTACGAGGGCGGCGGGCAGGTGGTCCAGCGCGACCGCGGCACGCGCTCCCGGCTGGCGCAGGCCAACGCGGCGGCGCAGAAGTTCTACGCGGAGCGGCTCGCGCAGGACCCGGAGGCTGAGACGGCGCGGACGTTCCTCACCGACCGCGGCTTCGACATGGCCCAGGCGCAGCACTTCGGCTGCGGCTACGCCCCCGCCGGCTGGGACACCATGAGCAAGCACCTCATGCGGCAGGGCTTCGAGCCCAAGGAGCTGGAGGCGGCGGGGCTGTCCAAGACCAGTTCGCGGGGGACGCTCATCGATCGCTTCCACCGCCGGCTGCTGTGGCCGATCCGCAACCTGGCCGGCGAGGTGATCGGCTTCGGTGCGCGCAAGCTGTTCGAGGACGACACCCTGGGCAAGTACATGAACACGCCCGAGACCATGCTCTACAAGAAGTCGCAGGTGCTGTTCGGGCTGGACCTGGCCAAGCGGGAGATCGCCTCGCAGCGGCGCGCGGTGGTGGTCGAGGGCTACACGGACGTCATGGCGATGCACGCGGCGGGCGTGACCACGGCGGTCGCGGCGTGTGGCACGGCGTTCGGCGAGGATCACCTGTCCACGTTGCGGCGGCTGATGCTCGACGACAACTACTTCCGCGGCGAGATCATCTACACCTTCGACGGTGACGAGGCGGGCAAGAAGGCCGCCCTGCGGGCGTTCTCGGGCGATCAGCAGTTCTCGGGCCGGACCTTCGTCGCGGTGGCCCCGCCGGGGCTCGACCCGTGTGATCTGCGTCAGACCAAGGGCGACGTCGCGGTGCGGGACCTGGTGTCGGCGCGGGTGCCGATGTTCGAGTTCGCGATCCGGTCGATGCTGGAGGACTACGACCTGGACCACGCCGAGGGGCGCGTGGAGGCGCTGCGGCGCACGGTGCCGGTGGTGGCGGACATCCGCGACTCGTCACTGCGGGATGAGTATGCCCGTCAGCTCGCCGGGTGGGTGGGCTGGGACGACCCGGCGACCGTGGTGCGCCGGGTCCGCGAGGAGTCGCGCAAGAAGGGCCGGGCGCGCTCGGCCGGGGCGGGTTCGGGTCCGCGCCG
>NZ_KV823762.1:0-1359 GCF_001815995.1 Dietzia sp. HMSC21D01
CTCGCGCCGTGGTGGATCGAGGCCGTCACCACCGCGCTCGTCTGGGTGACCGGGATCGTCGCCATCGCCGTGGGCGTCGCCGCTGCCATCACCGCGACCGCCTGGCTCGTGGAGACCCGACGACGGGCCTACGCGCCGGTCCCGGATCCGCGGTCACGGGCGGGCCTGTGGGCTGGGGCTCTCCTCGTCGTCGTCAACTTCTTCCGCCTACCCGTCTACCTGGAGGAACTGCGCCGGGCGTCGGACCGAGCCCCCTCCCGATCCGACCTGAGGCGCTGGTGGGCGGCGTGGGGCGTCAACGCCCTGGCCGTCGCCCTGGCGCTGTGGCGCGGCAGCGGCGAGGGCTCCCAGGCCGCCGCCGACACCGTCCTGCTCACCGCCCTGGCCGCCCTCGCCGCCGTGTGGACCGCCCGCGAGACCCGGTCCGTCATGCGGAGTTTCACCGACCCTTCCCCGCGGTTCACCCGCAGGTTCCTCCCGGCGGGGATCGTGGAGGCGTCCGCGACCCGGAAGGAGTGAGACGTGACGGTCCCCGCGACCACCCACCTGCCCTCACCCGTCTCCACCCGAAGCGGCGTCGTCGCCCACCGCGGCGCCTCGGCCGAATATCCCGAACTCACCCGCGTCGCCTACCAGCAGGCCCTCGACCAGGGCGCCGAGGCGCTCGAGGTGGACATCCGCCTCACCGCCGACGGCGTCCCGGTGCTGCTCCACGACCCGCGCACCACCCGCGTCGGTGACAGGGACCTGTGGGTCCACTCCGCCACCCTCGACCAGGTCGCGGCCCTCGACGTGGGCTCCTGGCACCCGGTCCACCGCAGGCCGGAGCCGGTCATGACCCTGCGCAGTTTCCTCGTGATGGCCGAGGCGTATCCCCGCGTCCGCCTGTTCCTCGAGACCAAGCACCCCGTGCCCACCGGCGGGCGCGTCGAGACCGCGCTGCGCGACGAACTCCAGTACTTCGGGCTGGACCGGGCCGCGTCCTTCGCCGAGTCACGCGCAGTGATGATGAGCTTCTCCGTCTCCGCCGTCCGCCGGTTCCGGCAGCTGGCGCCGGACGTGCCGACCGTGCAGCTGCGCGAACGGCGCAACGTCTTCAAGTCCTGGCCCGCCGAGGGGTTCGGCGCCCAACTGATGGGGCCGAGCATCAGCGCGCTGCGCGCCCGGCCGTGGCTGGTCGAGTACTGGCGGTCACGGGGCATGGGGACGTACTGCTGGACCGTCGACGACCCCGCCGATCTCCTCCTGTGTCGCGACCTCGGCGTGGACTGGGTGGGCACCAACGTGCCGGCGCGGGCGCTGACCGTCCTCGACGGCGCGACGCCGCCGACCGAGGGGCCCGCGGACGGGGCCGGCGCC
>NZ_KV823763.1:0-709 GCF_001815995.1 Dietzia sp. HMSC21D01
GGCGAGACGTCACCACGCGCGGCCCGCGGCGCCCGGGATCGCCGGGGAAATCGCGGACGGAGATACGGCTGCCCGCGGCGACGTCGGACTGGCCGGCGCCCGGGATCGCGGTCCCTGTGGGCGGCCGTCCGGGAACCGGGGCGGTCGGGGTCATGGCGCGAGGATAACCCCGTCGGTGGCGGCCGGGTCGCACCGGTGTGGGCGGGTCGCGGCCCACCCGGACAGTCCGCGGGGCTACGCTGGGGCCTCGTGAGTGAGAACCGTCGTTGCTGCCGCCCGGGATGCCCCAACCGTGCGGTCGCCACTCTCACCTACGTGTACGCGGACTCCACGGCCGTCATCGGGCCACTGCCCGCGGTCCAGGAGCCGCACGCCTGGGACCTCTGCGCCGTGCACGCACTGCGCATCACCGCCCCCCGCGGCTGGGACCTCGTGCGTCATCCGGACCTCGACACCTCGGCCGAGGACTCCGATCTCACGGCCCTCCTGGACGCCGTCACCGGCGGCCCCGTCGGAGGGCGGCGGGCCGGGGCGGCACTGGTCGACGCCGATCGCCTGCGCCGACTCGGGGTCTCTGATCCCGAGCCCGCGCTGGACCGCGCGCTGGCCGGCAGCGACCCGCTCCCGGACCTCGGGCCGCCAACCGGTTCAGGGCGCCCCCACCTGCGGGTGGTCCCCGACGTGTCCGCTGCCCGGGAGCACGAGGCCG
>NZ_KV823764.1:0-598 GCF_001815995.1 Dietzia sp. HMSC21D01
TCCGGATCCCCGCCGGGGACGCCCTCTTCTACCCCGCCACCGCTCTCCTCGCCGCGGTGTGGCTGACCGGCGCGTTCGCCTCGGGACCGATCCGGGTGGGCTGCGAGCCGTACCGCCCGCGCCGGCCGGTGCTGTCCTCGGTGCTCACGGCCGCCGCGCTCGCGGTGGTGTTCTGCCTGGGGGCGCTCGTCGTGGCGCGTATCGAGCCACTCCGCGACCCGGTCGACGCGCTCCTCGCCCACGCGACCGTGGGGAACCTCGCGCTGGTCGCAGCCCTCACGGCGGTCAACGGGGTCGCCGAGGAGTGCTTCCACCGCGGTGCCGTGTACTCGGCCGTCGCCAACCTGCGGCCGATCCTCACGACGACGGTGATCTACGCGACCGTCACGGCCACCGCCGGGATCCCCCTGCTGGTGCTCGCGGCCGTCATCGTGGGTGTCGTGACGGCGCTACAGCGGCGCGCCACCGGCGGCGTCCTCGGGCCGGCGATCACGCACGTCGCGTGGTCGATGGTGATGCTGTTCGCGCTCGGCCCGATCCTCGACGCCGCGCGGGCCTGATCCCCGCAGGACCACGCGGCGCGGCCCGGCCCCGCTAT
>NZ_KV823765.1:0-638 GCF_001815995.1 Dietzia sp. HMSC21D01
GGGCGACCCGGCGCCAGCGCGTCGCCCGGGGTGCAGCCGTGTCGCCCGGGGTGCAGCCGAGTCGCCTGGCCCGCCGGGGTGGCCACGCGGCGGCCCCCTACCATCACCGATGTGGACCACGAGGCACGCGAGGCGGCACCCGACTTCGCCGCCAGGCGCGTCCTGACAGGCGCGGGCGCCGTCACGGCCGGGTCGATGCTGGCCAACATCGCCGCCTACCTCCTGCACCTCCCGGCCTCCCGGTGGCTCGGTCCCGAAGGCTATGGCGCGTTCGCCGCCCTGCTCTCCGCGCAACTGCTGGTGGCCGTGCCCTCGCTCGCGCTGCAGGCGGTGGTGGCCCGCGAGCACGTCCGCGGTGTCAGCCACGATGTTCTGCGCGCGCTCGGCAGGCGGGTCGCTTTGCTGGTCGCGGTGGTCGCGGCGTTGGTCGTCGTCCCGGTGTCCCTGCTGCTCAACACCCCGGTGTGGGCCACGGCCGCCGCTCTGGCCCCCGGCCCGGTGCTGTGCCTGCTCGCCACCGAGCAGGGGCTGCTGCAGGGGGCCGAGCGGTTTCGGGCGCTGGGTGTGGTCCTCGCTCTGGCCGGCGCGGGCAAGGTCGCGCCCGCCGTCGCGGTACTCGCCGCGGGCGGCGGTGTCGG
>NZ_KV823766.1:0-8701 GCF_001815995.1 Dietzia sp. HMSC21D01
CTCAGCCCGTGGCGTCCGGGGACGTCACCGAGTCGGCGACCGCCTCGAACGCCTCGCGGATGCGGTGCTCGAGCAGCGACCCGGACTCGTCCGTCCGCCACCGCTCCACGGCGACCCGCAGGATCGCGATCGACGCCGCGGCCACGGTCGCCGCTTCGACGGAGTCCGGCGCCCGACCCTCGCGGCGCGCCACCAGCTGTGCGAGCTCCTTCTCCGTGATCGCGAGGATCTCGTGGACCTGCGTCCGGACCCCCGGCTCGCGCCGCCACATGTCGTGGAACCGGTCGAACGCCCCGCTGCGTCGCCGCGCGTTGGACACCTGGTGCCACATGAGGCGGGCCAGCGCGGTCATGGTGGACACGCTGCGGTCGGAGAGGAACTCCTGCACGGCCTCGCGCCCGGCCGGGGGAGTGTCCGGGATGCACGCGGCGGCCTTGGAGGGGAAGTAGTTGAAGAACGTCCGCCTCGAGACGTTCGCGGCTCTGGCGATCTCGTCGACGGTCACCGCGTCGAGCCCGCGCTCGATCACCAGGTCGACGGCCGCGGCGGAGATCGCCGACCGGAGCTCGCGCCGCCGGTCCTCGGTGCGGTCGGCGCCGGAGGCTGTGCGCGCGGATCCACCCATGGCCCACCTCCCGTTCGTGCGACCGGTCTGCTGCCGCCGACTCTACTGACCGGCCGGGCCTCTATCCTGGCCGTATGCGCAAACCCGCGGGTATGGTCCTCGACGCAGTCGCCCTGGGCACGGCCTCCGTGCTCCTGCTCGGTGTGCTTGCCGGGTGCAGTGGTTCCTCGGAGCCGGCCGCGGAGATGGGCACCATCCGGACCGCCCCGCCCGAGACGGTCGAGCCGGAACTGCCTCCGGTCGAACCGGTCTCGGAGGCCGACTGCCCGTACCTGTCCGCCGACGAGGTCTCGGCGGCGGCCGGTGTGCCCGCCGCGGACGTCCGGATCGACGAGGGCGTGGACCCCGCGGCCTGCTTCTTCTACGACGCCGACGGTGCCGTGCATCTGACGACCACCGTGTACGAGGTGGCGTCGCCCGAGCGCGCGGCGGAACTCGTCGCGGAGTCGGCGCCTCCGGGTGAGTCCGAGCCGCTGGAGGTCGGGGGCGGATGGAGCGGCGGCCTCACGGTCGGGCCGGCCGGGGCGCTGGCCGTCCTGTCCGGCGACGACCGCGTCCTCGCCGTGCAGTCGACCGGCGAGGAGCCCGACACGGTGCGGAGCGTCGTCGAGCTCATCGGGCCGCGGCTCGAGAACTGAGGCTCGGCGGGACGCGGGGCGCGAGGCGCGCGGTAGGAGGCGCGGGGCGCGGGGCGCCGGGCTCAGGCGGTCTCGGTGATCATCCCCAGGATGAGTTCGGCCATGCTGCGGGCGGTCATGGCCGTGGTCCGGACCTCGCCGAGCATCGCGGCGGTGACCGAGCCGTCGTGTAGCAACGCCAGCCGGTCGGCGAGGTCGGCGATGTTGTCCGGGTCCTCCAGTCCCATCGCGGCGAGCTCGTCCCGCAGGGTCTGGGCCACCCACGTCCGCTGATCGGCCACGGCCGCGCGGATCGCCCGCTCGCCGTCGGTCGCGGGGCTCGGGAACTCGATCGCGGCCGCGAGGTGGCAGGACCCGGGCATCGCCGGTTCCACCTGCTCGCGCACGATGTCGAACAGTGCGAGGATGCGTCCCCGGGCGTCCGGGGCGAGGTCGGCGCGGCGGCGCCACAGCTCGCGGTCTCGCTCGGCGACCGACCGCAGATACGCCACGACGAGCTCGTCCTTGGACCCGTAGGTGTTGTAGAGACTGGCCTTGGCGACCCCGGCCTCGCGCAGGATCCGGTCGATACCCACCGCCCGGATCCCGTCGGTCGAGAACAGACGGGTCGCCGTCGCCAGGAGCCGCTCCCGCGGTCCGGGCTTGGTCGACCGTGTTCTCGTCACGGGTAACAGACTATCGGCAGTGATAGCCGATACCACCTCGGCCGGGCGGGCGTCGGTCAGTCTCCCGGCCCGCGGCTGTGCTGCGACGTGTCCGGGTCGGGGGTCGGCGTGCCGTCCGGCGCGTCGGGCACGTCGGGGGCGTCGGCCGTCCGCCCGGTGAGGAACTCACCGGCCTTCTGCTGGACGCTGTCGGTCCGCGCGGCGTGCTTGCCGCCGGTGCGCTGGTCGAACGCGTCTCCGGCCTTGTCGAGGGCGGCCTCCACCTTGTCGGGATTTCCTCGCGCGAAGTCCCGGGCCTTGTCGAACAGTCCCATCTGGTGCTCCTTTCGGTGCTGGCGTGAAGAGTGTGGTGTGAAGAGTGCGGTGTTCAGAGTGTGGCGATGGACGCTGACGGCCCGGCCCCGTGTGGGAGCCGGGCCGTCCAATCGATCGTGCGAAGGGGTGTCAGACCTTGGTGCGGCCGCGTCCGCGCACAGCGGAGACGACCCAGATCAGGAGGCAGGCGCCGATGATCGCTGCGACGAAGCCCCAGATCGAGAAGGCCTCGGGCATTCCTCCGCCCTCGGAGACGAGCGAGACGATGAGGCCTACGACGAAAGCACCGACGATGCCGGCGAGAACGTTGGCGACGAATCCCATCTGGGCGTTCTTGCCCATGATCATCGACGCGATCCAACCTGCGAGGCCACCGACGACGATCCAGGAGATGATGCTCCAAAGCATTGTGGTTGTCCTTTCCCGAGAGATGTTCCCGGCCCGGGACGGGCCGCTCACTCAGGAGAACACGGCGACGACACGAACGCTTCCGGTCGAAGGCGCCCGGTGATCAAACGTCGCTCACTCGTTACTGGTTCGTGACCCTCAGGCAACCTCCGCCGATCCGGGGTTCTTCTCGATGTACCGGGCGACGAACGAGCAGGACGGGCGCACCCGCAGGCCCTCCTCGCGGGTAACCCGCAGGGCCTCGGCGACCAGGCGCCCGGCAAGGCCGCGGCCCCCGAACTCTGATGCGACGACCGTGTGCGGGAACTCGCGGACGCCGTCCGGACCGTCGCTGTACTCGGCCTGGCCCGCCACGACGCCGTCCACGAGGATCTCGAACCGCCCGGCGGCGTCGTCACGCCGAACCTGAACATCCTCCGAGCCGCTCATGAGTGCGACTCCGGACGCACGACCATGACCGGGCAGGGCGCCGCCTGCAGCAGCGCCCGCGAGGTGGAGCCGAGGACCATGCCCGCGAATCCGCCGCGCCCGTGGGATCCGACGACGACGAGCTGGGCGTTCTCCGACTGCTCGACCAGCGCGCGGACCGCGCGATCGCGGGTCACGTAGCGCTGCACCTCGACGTCGGGGTAGCGGTCCGAGAATCCCGCCAGCCGCTCGGACAGGGTCTGCAGCTGCTGGTCCTCGAGCTGCTTCCAGTCGTCCTCGGTGAGCGAGATGCCGGCGGCCGCCGCCTGGACCTGCGGGTCCATCCAGGTGTGCACCGCGATGAGCGGGGTGTTGCGCGCGGAGGCCTCCGCGAACGCCCACTCGGTGGCCTTGGCGCTGACCTCGGAGCCGTCGATGCCCACCACCACCGGGCCGGTGCGGTCGAGGTCGTCCGTGTCCTCGCGGGTGACGACGACCGGGCAGAACGCATGGCTGGCGACGGCCGCCGAGACGGACCCGAGGACCATGCCCTTGATGCCGCCCAGCCCGCGGGAGCCCAGGACGATCATCTTGGACTTGCGCGAGTAGTCGATGAGCACCTGCGCCGGGTTGCCCTCGACGATCGCGTGCGACACCTCGACGCCGGGCGCGACCTTCTCCGCGGTGGCCCGCGCCTGCTCGATGATCGGGTGGCACTCGCGCTCCAGCTCGTCATAGACGGGCTGGGGCGGGATCATCCCCTCGGCGAACATCGCCGCCGGCATCGTGTACGTGGTCACGAGCCTGAGCGGGACGCGTCGGGTGGCGGCGGTGTTGGCGGCGTAGGCGACCGCGCCGGTGGAGGCGGCGGAGCCGTCGACGCCGACGACGACGGTGTTCTCGAGGGAGCTCATGTCCTGAGACTACCGCCGTTCTCGACAGTTGATAACAGATCTGCGCGTGGTTCAGAACTCGTCAGGGAACGGAGCGTTCGGGGGGTAGGCCAGGTTGAAGCTGCCCTGGAACGCCGGGAGGACGGCGCGACCGGGGCCGAAGAGGAAGAAGTCGACGACGGCGTCGATCATGAGCGCTCCCGAGGGACTAGTGGTGCATGTGATGCACGAGACAGATGTTGCGCGAGTGAGTGTAGCCCACCGACTAGGCTGAGGGACATGTCCGGTTCCAGGCGACGCGCTCGTCCGCTCCCGCTACGCGACGGCGTCGACCCGGTGCGGATCCGGCTCGCCGACCCCGGACAGGGACCCCGCAGCATCGTCGAGGAGCTGCGCCGCCGCTTCCCCGACCGGCTCGCCGAGCTCGACGCGGCCCTCGAGGCGGGGCAGGTCGTCACCGCCGACGGGGCGGCCGTCACCCTGGCCACCCGGCGACACCGGGGGATGGACGTGTGGATGTACCGGACGCCCGACCCGGAGATCCCCGTGCCACATGAGGTGGAGGTCCTCCACCGGGACGACCGCCTCGTCGTCGTCGACAAACCCCACTTCCTCGCGACCACCCCCCGCGCCGGACACGTCACCGAGACCGCGTTGGTGCGCCTCAGGCGCGACCTCGGGCTCGACGACCTCGCGCCCGCCCACCGCTTGGACCGGCTCACCGCCGGCGTCCTCGTGTTCACCGCCGACCCCGCCCACCGCGGCGCCTACCAGGACCTCTTCGCCGCCCGCCGCGTCACCAAGACCTACCTGGCCGTGGCCCCCGCCCCGGACGGCGTCGCGACCGTGCGCGAACGATCCAGCCGCATCCTCAAGACCCGCGGAATCCTCCAGGCCGCCGAGGTGGCCGGCGAACCCGACGCCCACACGCGCATCACCCTGCTCGACACCCGCGGCGCCGGGCCCGACCGACTGGGCCTCTACCGCCTCGAACCGACCACCGGGCGCACGCACCAGCTGCGCGTCCACATGAACGCGCTCGGCACCCCGATCCTCGGCGACGACCTCTACCCGCACGTCCTCGACGTGACCCCCGGCGACTTCACCCGCCCCCTGCAGCTCCTCGCCTCTGAGATCGCCTTCACCGACCCCGTCACCGGGCAGCCGCGCCACTTCGCCAGCAGACGCACCCTCGACGCCTGGCCCGGCGGGCAGGATCAGGGTGGAAACCCGGGCAATCCCCGATCGGCCCCGGCTCCGAACTCCTGCAAGCTGTAGGTCGACCACCATGATCCGAGGGAGCACATGACCACCCAGGCCGAGACCCACCACCGGGAGGGCGCGGCGGACGCCGCCGCCGTCGCCACCGACCTCGTCATGACGTACGGGGAGGGGGAGACCGAGGTCCGCGCCCTCGACCACGTCAGCGCGACCTTCGAACGTGGCCGGTTCACCGCCATCATGGGTCCCTCGGGCTCCGGGAAGTCCACCCTCATGCACTGCATGGCCGGCCTCGACCGGCCGACTTCCGGCTCCGTGCGCATCGGCGACACCGAGATCGTCGGGCTCGGGGACAAGGACCTCACCGCGCTGCGCCGCGACCGGATCGGCTTCGTCTTCCAGTCCTTCAACCTCGTGCCCACGCTCACGGCCGAGGAGAACATCACCCTGCCGCAGGACATCGCCGGCCACACCATCGACCGCGCCTGGTTCGACGAGGTGATCGGGCGGCTGGGGATCGCCGACCGGCTCTCGCACCGCCCGTCCGAGCTCTCCGGCGGGCAGCAGCAGCGCGTCGCGTGCGCCCGCGCCCTCGTCGGCCGCCCCGACATCCTGTTCGGCGACGAGCCGACCGGGAACCTCGACTCGACCTCCTCCGCCGAGGTGCTGTCGATCCTGCGCAGCGCCGCCGACGACTTCGGCCAGACCGTCGTGATCGTCACCCACGACCCCCGCGCCGCCACCTACGCCGACCGCGTCCTGCTGCTCGCCGACGGCCGGGTGGTCCGCGAGCTCGAGCGCCCCACCGCCGACGAGATCCTGTCGGCCATGGGCGCCCTCGAGGAGCGGTGATGGCCGGCGGAAAGCACGAGGCGCGACACGCGCCCCGCCACTCGCGGCCCATGCTGCGCGTCTCCCTGCGCAACATCGCCGCGCACAAACTCCGACTGGTCCTGTCGGTGCTGGCCGTGGTGCTGGGCACCGCGTTCGTCACCGGCTCGCTGGTGTTCACCTCGACCCTCAAGAGCACCTTCGACGGCCTGCTCGAACAGGGCACCGCGGACCTATCCGCCATGATCGAGCCCGAGGACCCGCGCGGCGCCGGCGTCCCGTTCGAGGTGGCCGAACGGGTCCTGGAACTGCCCGGCGTCGAGGCGGCCACGCCCGGCGTCTCCGGCACCGTGGTGCTGTTCAACGCCGACGGCACGCCGTATCAGTCCGGCGGCGCGCCCTCGGAGGGCCTGGCCTGGGTCGACCCCGCCCATTCGGTCGGCGACAACAGCTGGATCGTCGACGGCCGTGCCCCCGCAGCCGACGACGAGGTCGTCCTGCCCACCACCGTCCTCGAGAGCGCCGGGCTGGCCATCGGCGACACGGCCGAGGTCTACACCACCGGTCAGGGCATGCTCGAGGTGACCGTCGTCGGCTCCTACGCCAACGACACCGACGTCGGCGGCTACGTGGGTGTCGGGTTCTCCGAGGACCGTGCCCGCGCCCTGTTCACAGACGGCGAGAACGCCTCCGGCGTCTCCGTCCGCGCCGAGCCGGGCGTGAGCCAGGAGCAGGTCCGCGACACCATCGCCGCCGAGTTCCCCGACTACACCGTCAGCACCGGCGACGAGGTTCGCGAGCGGCTCTCCGAGCAGCTGTCGACCATCCTCGACTTCGTCAACTACTTCTTCGTCGCGTTCGGGCTGATCGCCCTGCTCGTGGGCACGTTCATCATCTACAACACCTTCTCCATGCTCGTCGCGCAGCGGCTGCGCGAACTGGCCCTGCTGCGCGCGATCGGTGCGTCCCGCCGTCAGCTCACCCGGTCCGTCATGGCCGAGGCCGCCGTCACCGGGCTCGTCGGCTCCGCGATCGGCGTGCTGGCGGGCTTCGGGCTCGCGCAGCTCATCTTCCTGGTGCTCGAGGCCCTCGATCTGGGCATCCCGTCCGGCGCCCTCTCCCTCACGCCGATGTCGGTCATCACCCCACTGGCGCTGGGCTTCGTCGTCACCGTGTTCTCCGCCTGGGCCCCCGCCCGGCGCGCCGGACGCGTCGCCCCCGTGCAGGGCATGCGCGTCGGCTCGGTCTCCACCGAGGCCGGCGGCGCGTGGCGCACCTACATCGGCGTCCTCGCCGTGGTCAGCGGAGTGGCGTTGGCGCTGATCGGTACGTGGCACGACACGACCCGCGACGGGGCGATCACCGTCGGCGTCGGCGCCGCCGCCCTGATCGTCGGCAGCTTCCTCGTCATGCCCACGCTGGCCAAGCCCATCGCCGGTGGTATCGGCCGCGTCATCGGCGCGCCCTTCGGTGCTGTCGGCAAGCTCGCCGCCACCAACGCAGGCCGCAACACCCGCCGCACGGCCGCGACCGCCTTCGCCCTGACCCTGGGGCTCACCCTCGTCGCCGCGTTCGGCACCCTCGGCGCGACCACCAAGGAGAGCGTCTCCGGCGTCATCAACCAGGACATCAACGCCGAACTGGTGATCCAGGGCGTAGCCTCCCAGGGGCCGCCGACCCCGCTCCCCGGGGGCATCCAGGACAGGGTCACCTCTGTCGACGAGGTCGGCGACGTGGCGTGGCTGGCGTTCTCCTTCGCGCAGCTGGCCGGCGAGCCACAGGCGCTGGTCGCCGCGGGCGGGCCGCTCGAGGAGATGATCGACGCGACCATGGTCGACGGCTCGCTCGTGCCCGGGCCCGACTCGCTCGTCGTGTCCCGCACCGTCGCCCGTGACCGCGGCTGGACCGTCGGCGCGAGCGTCCCCCTCGTCGGGCCCGACGGAGCCGAGTCGACACTGCGGGTGACCGGCGTGTACGAGGACTCCCAGATCCTCGGGCCGTTCTACACCGGTATGGACGTCTACGAGCGCCTGGTGCCGGAGAACCTGCGCACCACGTCCATCATGCTCGCCTCCGCGGCCGAGGGCGTCAGCACCGACGAGGTGCTCGCCGCCGTCACCGACGAGCTCACCGACATCCCCATCGCCATGGTGCAGAGCAAGCAGCAGTACATCGACGTCCAGACCGGCGGTATCGACCAGCTGCTCTCGATCATCTACGCCCTGCTGGGACTGGCACTGGTGATCGCCGTCCTGGGCATCGTCAACACCCTCGCGCTGTCGGTGATCGAACGCCGCACCGAGATCGGGATGCTGCGCGCCGTGGGCATGCAGCGGTCGCAGATCCGCCGCACCATCAACCTCGAGTCGACGCAGATCGCTGTGTTCGGCGCGCTGATCGGCGCGGCGGTGGGCGTGTACCTGGGCTGGGCGTTCGTCACCGTGCTGGCCGACAGCGGCCTGACCGAGACGACCATCCCCTGGGGCAGCATCGTCGTGGTGCTGGCGTCCTCGGCGGTGGTCGGCGTGCTCGCGTCGCTGTGGCCCGCCCACCGTGCGGCCAAGACGGGGCCGCTGGAGGCGATCGCCGACTGACGGGTGCTGCCGGGCCCGCCGGCGGGTGGGGCTGCCGGCCGCGGGGGGCCTGCTAACGACGCAGGCCGAACAGGTTGCGGGGGCCGCGGTGCTCGTGGCGGGG
>NZ_KV823766.1:8721-14333 GCF_001815995.1 Dietzia sp. HMSC21D01
CGTGGCGGGCGAGCACCGCGCCCAGCAGCTCGGCGTCGTGCTTGACGTCGACCTCGGCGCCCGCCAGGCGTCCTACCGTGCGTTCCCACAGCAGGCCCTCGTACACCGTGAGCAGGTCGAGGGCGGCGGTGGCGGGATCGCGGAGCCCGGCGGCGTCGAGCGCGCCGACCAGGTCGCTGGGGTCGAGGAGGGACGCCACGAGGTCGGTGGTGTCCGCCTTGCCGGCCAGCTCGACGATGAGCGCCGACCGGGCCGCGAGTTCACCGCGGTAGTCCTCCAGCAGCCCTTCCATCATGCGCGCGAGTGTCGAGAGCACCTCGTCGGCGTTCGATGACGCGAGTTCCTGGATGCCGGAGACCTCGACGAACCCGCGAAGCAGCGAGGTGAGCCGGTCGACGGTGAGGGTGAGCAGTTGGGCGCGGGTGCGGCAGTAGTACGAGGTGGAGCCGGAGGGCAGTCCCGCCTCCGAGTCCACGGCGCGGTGGGTGAGGGCACGGACACCGTCCCTCGCCACGACCTCGATCGCGGAATCGGCGATGAGCATCCGCCGGTCCTCCATGGGGGCTCCCGTCCTCGTCGTCTTGTGTCGGGTGACCGGCTCGACCGCTGTGGCGTCGGTATGCGTTCCGTCCCGCTGACTCGAGCGCCAGCCTATAGCCGACCCGCGCCGCAGGGCGTCGAAATCACGGACGCCCCGGCACCGGATCGCGGTGCCGGGGCGTCGCCGGTCGTGACGGGGTCGCGGGCCTCGTCAGGCCACGGCGACGACCTTGCGCGCCCGTCGGCGCGCACGGTGGTGCTTCAGCGCGGTCTTCAGGCCCGCTCGCCTGCCCTCCGTGGCGGGTAATGGCGCGGGCAGGTTCTCGAACATCCGCTCGGAATGGGTCTCCGGCGCATCGTCCGCGGTGGCGCGCAGCATGTGGTTGGGCAGCGACAGCTTGGCGATGGTGCGCCAGGTCTTGGCATACTGGACCGGCAGCGGGCCGGCCACATACGGCAGGTCGTACTTGTCGCACACCGCGCGCACGCGCAGCGACGCCTCGGACAGTCGGTTGGACGGCATGTCCGGGTAGATGTGGTGCTCGATCTGGTACGAGAGGTTGCCGGACATGAAGTCCATGATCGGACCGCCGGTGATGTTCGCCGAGCCGAGCATCTGACGCAGGTACCACTCGGCCTGCGTCTCCTCCTGCACGTTCTTCTTGGTGAACTTCTCCGCCCCGTCGGGGAAGTGCCCGCAGAAGATCACCGCGTTGGTCCACACGTTGCGGATGCCGTTTGCGAGCAGGTTCGCGGTCGCGGTGGACTTCCACCCCTTACCCGACAGCGCCGGGTACAAGACGTAGTCCTTCAGCAGCTGGCCGGACGCCTTCTTGGCGAAGAGCTTGAGCTTGCGCTTGGTCTCCCCGCGGTCGTCACGTCCCATGGCGACCTTGCCCAGCTCGAGGTGCTGGATGCCCACGCCCCACTGGAACAGCAGGGCCAGCACCGCGTTGTAGGCGACGTTGCCGTAGAAGAACGGGCTCCACCGCTGGTCGCGGGTCACGCGCAGCAGACCGAATCCCACGTCGTCGTCCATGCCGACGATGTTGGTGAACTTGTGGTGCAGGTAGTTGTGGGTCTGCTTCCAGTGTTCGGACGTACCCACGATGTCCCACTCCCAGGTGGTGGAGTGGATCTCCGGGTCGTTCATCCAGTCCCACTGGCCGTGCATGATGTTGTGCCCGAGCTCCATGTTCTCGACGATCTTGGCGACGCCGAGCGCTCCCGCGCCGACCGCCCAGGCGGTGCGGTTTCGTGAGCCCACGAGGAGCAACGCGCGCGCTGCGACCTCGAGGCCGCGCTGGAAGCGGATCGTGTTGTGGATATAGGCCGCGTCACGCACGCCCAGGGAACCGATGATGTCCTGACGGATCTGCTCGAGCTCGGCGCCGAGCGCCTCGACGTCGTCCTCGGTGAGATGCGCGAACTCCGGGATGTCGGTGATTGCCATGAAGCTACGGTACCGTAACTTACGGTCGCGTAGGTACGTTCGGTTGCGTCGGTCACAAAAGTGAGGTCGGTTGTACTGGTCTCGGTGACCCGTTATCTGCGGCGTCTCCGATCGCTTAGTGAGCCTCGGTAACGCCCTGGCCTGCGAGGGAAGACGACGATATCCCAGTTGATGTCACGGTTGTGTAACGTCGGTTGGGTTCGCGACGACATAGAAGTCGTCGCGTAGGGGTCACGGATACGACAGCGCCTACCGCGGTACGACCCAGTACGCACCAGCACGACAACCGAGGAGACACACCATGAGCAACGCCAACGACATCTTCCTGCGGGCCATCCAGCCGGTCGTCGACATCTTCTGGTCCCTGGTGTGGACCGCCACCGGCTCGACCGTCAGCGTGCCGCGTCCGACGGCTCCGGCGCCCGAAGCGGCCTGATTCGCCGGGCCGGGTGCTCTGCCCGGCCGCACACGAAGGCCCGCCCCTCCGGTCGAGGGGCGGGCCTTCGCGTGATCTGAGACCGATCGGGCTCAGAGTCCGAACTTCTCGCTGCCGCCCAGGTCGACCGGGATCGAGGCGCCCGTGATGCCGGCGCCCGCGTCGCTGCACAGGTAGAGGGCCATGGACGCGATCGCCGACGGCTCGACCCACGGTTGGGGCATCTGGGTCATGTTGCTGTAGGTCTCCGCGGTGTCCTCGAGTGTCGTGCCCTTCCCACCTGACATCATCTCGATCATCGCCGGGTTCTCGATCATCGGCGTGCGGACGTTGCCCGGGTGGATCGAGTTGCACCGGACGTTGGAGAAGCCGAGTTCCCCGGCGAGGGCCTTGGCGAGGCCGCGGACCCCCCACTTGGACGTCGCGTAGCTACCGGTGAACGAGCCGCCGCGAAGGCCCACCATCGAGCTGATGAGTACCACTGAACCGCCCCGGCCCGTGGCCAGGATGTGGGGAATCGCCACTTTGGTGGTGATCCAGGTGCCCTTGAGGTTGATGTCCATCGTGCTGTCCCACTCCTCCTCGGACCGCTCCCAGGTGGCGATGGGCTGTGGCGAGACACCGGCGTTGGCCACGACGAAGTCCAGTCCGCCGAACTCGGCAACCCCGGCGTCGACCGCCTCCTGCATCCCCGGCAGGTCACGTACGTCGACGATCCCCGTCACGCACCGCCGCCCCAGCGCGCGGACCGCCTCCGCGGTGGCCTCGAGATCCGCCGGCTCGGCCATGGGATAGGGCACCGTCTCGATATCCCGACACAGGTCCAACGCGATGACGTCGCAGCCCGCGGCGGCGAAGGCCTCGCAATGAGCTCGTCCCTGGCCGCGGGCTGCGCCGGTCACCAGCACGACCCTTCCGGTCAGATCGGTTGAAGTAGTGGAGGGGTGCGACAAGGTGAAGCTCCTGACGATGAACGGCGGCGGTCCCTGCGGGGCCAGCCGACCTGCGGCATGCTTGAAGTCAACGTAAACAGACAGAACAGGTAGTGGTCATCATGCTCGAACGGACACTCGTCCTAGTGGATACGTCGTATCTACTGGCAAGTTTTTACAACTCCTGGGAGGAGGGTGCGCGAGGCCAGCTGGAGATATCACTCGCCACGGTCGTGCACCGGTTAGACCAGGTCGCCCATAGCCTCGTGGACCAGCCCGTGCAGCGGCAGAACTGGTACGACGGCATCCCGGACTCCGGCCCGCACCGGTACCAACGCACGCTGCGCGTTATCGAGGGTGTCCAATTGCGCGCCGGTCAGCTGATCGAGTGGGGTGAACGCCGTACCCAGAAGGCCGTGGACACCCTCCTCGTCGCGGACATGATCCAGGCCGCGTACAAGGGGCAGTGCTCGGACATGGTGCTGGTCACCGGTGACGCCGACATGATCCCCGGGGTCCGGGTGGCCGTGGACGCCGGCGTGCGGATGCACCTGGTGGGCTTCGGCTGGGACTCCATCTCGTCGGCACTGCGTCACGCCTGCGACACGACGACGGTCCTCGACCCCCGCACCGACTTCCACGACGCCATGCAGATCCGCGTCCTCGAGGGGCCGATACCGCCCAAGGTCCGCACACCGACGGCGACGCCCGCCCATCCGGGCGAAGACGGGCATGACCCCGACACCCACGAGTCGGTGGACCTGATGGAGGTGGACCTGCGGGCCGACCGCGCCGCCGCCACCTCCGTCGCCGACGAGACCCGGCTGACGATAGCTGACGAGGAACGCGCCGCCGACGCCGAGGAACTGGCCGCCGACGAGCATGAATGCGCCGCCCGGGTCGAGAACGAACACGACGGTCGGGAGGCAGAGGCCGGGCCGCCCCCGCAGGACGCCGCGACGCCTGCCCCGCGGCCGCGGCCGGAGGGACCGGCGGTGGTCACGCCGGCTGATCTGGCACCCAAGCCGGGCCCGACCCCGCAGGCTTCGCCTCCGCCCGCCGAGCACGCCGGGTCGGTTCAGAGGTCCTCGACGGCGAGCGAGCCGGCGAACGGGTCCTCGCGGCCGAACCCGTCGATGATGGCACCTCACCGTCGCCCGCTGCGGTCCAAGTTCGTGCCGTTGCCCGAGGAGGTGTGGACCTCCTCCGGCGAGCAGACCCCCTTCGACGTCGGACAGCAGTACGCCACCTGGTGGTACGAGCAAGCTGCGACCGAGCAGCAGCGCGACGAGGCGCACCTGTTGTCCGGTGGAGTGCTCCCCCCGGCGATCGACCGTCCGCTCCTACAGTTCGCCTGCCAGATGCTCAACGAGTTCACCCTTACCGAGACTCAGCGCGTTCGCCTGCGCGACGGATTCCACGAGGGGATCCGCGCCGTACTTCTCAAGCACCGCTGACGGGCCGCGCCCTCTAGAAGGGTGGTGGGTCGGTGTCGGTGGTGGGGTGGCTGTTTGTGGGTGGTGGTGTGGTGGTGTTGGCGGTGCGTTCGGCGGCCAGGCGTCGGGCGCGGCGGAGCCAGTGGGTGGCTTGTGGTCGGGGGTCGAGCCAGGGCCGGCGGGGTGGAGTGTCGTCGGTGTGGTCTGGGTGGGGGTCGCGTTGGCGCCAGCGGGCCAGGGGGCCGGTGGGGTGGGTGGTCAGGGTGTGGCCGGTGTCGGTGGTCACGGTCAGGGTGCCGTCGGGGGCGAGGTGGTAGTGCCAGCCGTGGAAGGTTTTGAAGCGGTGGTGTTGGCGGCAGATGCTGGCGAGGTTGGTTTCGGTGGTCAGGCCGCCGCTGTTGGGGTCGGTGTGGTTGAAGGGGCGGCAGTGGTCGATGTCGCAGTCCTGGGCGGGTACGGAGCAGCCTGGGTGGCGGCAGGTGCCGTCGCGTAGGCGGATGCGGTGGGCCAGTTCGGCGCTGATGCGGTAGCGGCGGGCTGCGGTCGGGTTGTCGGCGGTGCCGGGTTCGGTGTGGGGCACGGTGATGGTGGCGCCGACGCTGCGGGCCAGTAGTTCGATGAGGGCTTCGATGGTGGCCGGGCCGCCGCGGGGGAGGTAGACCTCGGGTTCGCCGTCGGGGCCCAGGGGTGCGAGGACGGTGATGGTGGGGCGGACCTGGGTGGCCAGGGGGCGGGTCCCGGCCCGCGCCGGGTGCTGGGGGTCTGCCTCGTGGTCTGGGCCGGCCGGGTCGAGGAAGGCGGCGACGAGGGCGTCG
>NZ_KV823766.1:14353-14879 GCF_001815995.1 Dietzia sp. HMSC21D01
TGGGGCGGACCTGGGTGGCCAGGGGGCGGGCCGCGGCCCGTGCGCCGGTCTGCGCGGCGTCGCCGCCTGTGCGGGTGGTGGCCGGGTCGTCTGGGTCGGTGGGGTCGAGGAAGGCGGCGACGAGGGCGTCGGCGCGTAGTTCGTCGATGCTGCGGATGTATTCGGCGTCGAGGGTGTGGTCGCCTGCGTGGGCGGCCTGCAGGCGGGCCGTTTTGTCGCGGGTGGCCTGTTCGGTGGCAGCGCGGTGCAGGACCTCGTAGAGGGTGGAGGCCTCGGTGGCGGTGAGGTGGGCGGTGAGGTCGGCCATGCCGTCGGTGCCGCGGCGCAGGCGGATGTGGCGTTCGCGGGTGGCGGCGGCGCGGCGGGCGCGGACGCCGGCGGGGTCGTGGTCGGTGATGATGCGATCGAGGGTGCCCAGGATGGCGTCGCGGCCGGGGCGGGTGCCGGCGGCGATGGCGGCCATAAGCCAGTCGATGATCTCGCGCTGGACGGGGCCGCGGTGGGCGGAGTCCACGGTGCGCATGTG
>NZ_KV823766.1:14899-15561 GCF_001815995.1 Dietzia sp. HMSC21D01
GCCGGCGGGGTCGTGGTCGGTGATGATGCGGTCGAGGGTTCCCAGGATGGCCTCGCGTCCGGGGCGGGTGCCGGCGGCGATGGCGGCCAGGAGCCAGTCGATGATTTGTTGTTGGACGGCGCGGCGGTGGGCGGAGTCCACGGTGCGCATGTGGCGGGCGAGCAGGTCGGCGGTGTCCTCGTCGAGGCGGCCGGTTTCCATGGCCTCGACCAGGGTGGGGAAGCGCGTGATGAGGGTGCGGGCCCGGGTGAGCAGGGTGCGGGCGCGGTTGTTGTGCACGCCGTAGGCGGCGACGATCTCGGCGCAGGCGATGTGGAAGGGGTCGATGACGGCGTGTTCGGGTTTGAGGTCGAGCTCGGGGTCGTAGCCGGCGGCCAGGTCGCGTCGTTCCTGCTCGTCCTCGCAGACGGTGTAGAGGTGGTAGCAGGCGCGCAGTCGGGCGGCGGCGGCGATGTTCTCGGCGTAGAGGGCCTGCACGGCGGCGGCGCCGGCCGCGGCGACGGCGGGGCAGTCGACGGAGCCGCCATCAGCGCGGCGATCTGCCCTGTGATCAGCGCGGTGGTCGCCGCCCGGGTGCGGTTGTGGTGGTCGCGTCATCGGCCGTGCCCGCCCCCTTCGCCTGGGTGTGATCGCCGCCCGACCGGGCGAGGATCGCTCGTGTG
>NZ_KV823766.1:15581-20440 GCF_001815995.1 Dietzia sp. HMSC21D01
CACTAGCAACCCACTACGACACGATGGGGTTCCAACTCGTCTAGCCGCGGAGAGGGGGGGGGCGCCGGGCGGCTTACAACTAGCCGCCGAGCAGCGCCCGGTAGTGCTCGGACAGGCCGGGGTGATAATCGGGGAGATGACGACCTCGTCGTCGTCCCCCTCGATACGGACGGTGAGCACCCACCCGTCGGGGGCGGTGGTGACGACGACGAGGTGAGGCGCCTCGCACCGCACGATCCCCACCGGCACGACGGGCGCGCCGTCCTCGGCGATCATCGTCAGCTCCACGGTGCCCGTCGCCGGGTCGCCCGACCACGGACCGATCCACGGCGCGGTGCGGGCCGGATCGGTGACCGCCGCCCACGCCTCCTCGACGGACAGCGGCAGCCGGCGAGGGAACACGACCGCCCCGGTGGGGGAGAGGTATCCGGAGGCCTTCGGCGTGGTGGGCATGGCGACTCCTCGCGGCGGTGGGGCGCCGCGGCGGTCAGCGCAGCGCCGGCATCAGCGTATCGCGCATCGGGGCCACGAAACGGCCGAAGTTGTCCCAGTTGTGCAGGCCGGTGGGCAGGTAGTCGATCCGCGCGTCGATGCCGAGCTCGTCGAGCCGCCGGTCCATCTCCACGGTGCAGGCGTGCGTGGCGATCTCCAGGCCGGCCCCCTGGGTGAAGCGCAGCAGGTCGCGGCCGTTGCGGTCCCACTCGGTGGCGTCGGGCATACCGGTGGCGGTGGCGAAGTACAGGGCTTTGCCCTCGAGCTGGTCGGCGTTGAGGAGGCCGTCGTTGGCGAGGTAGGCGGGGTCGGTGCGCGGGCCCCACATGTTGGCGATGTCGCCGCCGCGGGTCTCGGCGACGATCTTGGCGAGGATGAACCCGAGGTCGTCGCGCGCGGTGTAGCAGCCGGCGATCGCACCCACGGCCTGGTACAGGTCGGGGCGACGCTCGGCGATGGTCACGGCACTGGCCGCGCCCATCGAGAGTCCGGCCATGCCGCGCTTGCCGTTGAAGGGGATGTCCCCGGCCTCGAGCAGCGGTGGCAGTTCCTCGGTGAGGAAGGTCTGCCACTTGTTGCGGCTGAGGACCGGGTCGTCCCGCTGCCAGTCGGCGTGGAGCGAGCCGTCGGCGCGGGCGGGCATGACGAGCGTGACGTGCTCGCCTGCGAAGACCCGGTCGACGCCGCCCGGCAGGAGCCACCCGCTGGGTGAGGGCGAGTCCACGCCGTCGAGTAGGTAGAGCATGGGAGCAGGCGCAGTGGAGGCCGGACGCCAGATCTCCACCGGCAGCACGCGGTTCATCGACTCGGAGGCGACCCACCAACGCTCGAATCGGGGGTCGCCGCCGGCGACCAGCTGGTCACCGATGTCGACCCGGCGCACCTCGGATTCGGTGACGGTCTCGGCCTCCATCCCGATCGGAGGGGTGGCGGAGGTGTTCTGTGAGCCCGTGCCCAGCGGTGGGAGGGTTCCCGACCCCACCAGCGAATCCGTGCCGGTGGAGCCCGTGGAGCCGACGGTCGCCGAGCCGGCGGCCGCGCTGGACGGGTCGACGCTGCCTCCCGCCGAGCCCATCACCGACCCGATATCCGGACCCGCGGACCCGGGCAGTGACTGCGCACCGGCCGGGGCCACGGCCCCGGCGATCAGGGTCGCGGCCAGTGCGGGCACGAGGAGGGGCAGGGCGAGCGGCGAGCGATGTCGGGGCACCGCTCAACGATAGATCGCCGAACCGCGGGGCGGGGAGTTACTCCCTGGTGTCGCGTGGCAACGTCGGCCCCGAGAGGTCCTCGGGGCCCGGTTGATCGGTGGCCTCGTCGGGATTGCGCGGGGCCTCGGGGTTCGCCTGCTCGGCCGCCCGCGCCGGCTCGGCCTGACCGGTCTGGCCGGCCGGCTCGGTCTGACCGGCATGTCCGCCGCCGTCCGTCAACTGACGATCGGCGCCGGCGCCGGCGCCGGCGTCGGACCCGGACGACAGGCCCATTGACGCACGGATCTGCTCGAGCTTGGACTTACCCTCCGACTCCCGGGTGAAGGCGGCGGCGTCGAGTTGGGCGGTGGAGGGGGCGCCGGTGGCCTCGGCCAGCTCCTGCTTGCCGAGCGCGGTGGTGTAGCGGCCCTCGATCTTGGCGCGGATCTCGTCGAAGGTCGGGGAGTTGCCGCCGCCGGCGCCCTGCAGTGAGGCCATGGACTCGGTGGAGCGGTGCTGCATCTCGGCCTGGGTGGCCTGCAGCAGCAGCTGGTCCTCCTGCGCGAGCGTCTCGCGCAGCCGGTGCTCGGATTCCTTGACGGCCTGCTTGGCCTGTTCGGAGGCCTGGACGGCCTGGCCGTGGAGCTGGCGGGTGTTCTCCAGGTCCTGCTCCAGCGCCACGAGGCGGCCGGCGAGCTGCTCGGCCTGGGCGTCGAACTGCTGGGCCCGGGCGGTGTCGCCTTCGGCGCGCGCCTGCTCGGCGACCTGGAGGGTCTGGCGGATCTGGCCCTGCACCTCGTCGAGCTGGCGGGCCTTGGTGCCCATGGCGATCTCGAGCTGCTTGGCGTTGCCGATCACCGCGGCGGCCTGGTCGGCTACGGACTTGTGCTGCTGCCGGGCGTTGCTCATGGCCTGGTGGACGAGCACTTTGGGGTCCGCGTTGTCGTCGACCGATTTGTCCAGCGAGGCCTTGAGGTAGTTCCAGCCTTTGGAGAACGGGTTAGGCATGGCGGGGTCCTTTTGTCGGCGACGGCGAAGGTGCGTTTCTACCTCTTGACGGTACCGATCAGCGCGGCCACCGGCAGGGCTGTCCGCGGAAGGTAGGGCTGACGCCACAATCCACCGGACGCGGCGCCGGACGACTCGTGCTGCCACTGCACGTCGACCTGCGGGCGCCCCACGTGGAGGTCGTGGACCATGAGCGCCGCGAGCAGGGCGGAGGAGGTGTCGGGCTCGAAGATCTCGATGCCGAAGGCATGGGCGCCCTTGTAGGTGTTGGCGAGGATCTTGTTCTTGGTGACCGAGTAGGTGTCGGTGGCGGGGGCGACGTTGACGGAGACGGTGTGGCCGTCGGCGAACGCGCTGGTGGCGCGCCAGCGCTGGACGCGCTTGGCGAGGGTGTAGTTGGGGCCCTGCTGGGGGACGAGCGCGTCATGGACGGCGGGCCCCTGGCCTGCGGGGTAGTTGCGGCAGAACAGCTTGTGGCGGGTCAGCGCGCCGACGACTCGCTTGACGTCGGTGATCCTCCGGGAGGCGAGGGCTGCCGTCGAGGCCTCGCGGACGTCGGCGGGGACGACGAACGTGTCCATCGGGGTGGCGAGGTAGGCCAGCGCGGTGGCGGTGTTGTCGCCGAGGAGGTCGACGACGAGTGCGTCGGCCGCGGACGAGAGCTGGACGTGGGTTCCGCCGTCTGCGTAGAAGTAGCTGCCCACGGTGAGCGGTGCGGGGGCGGCGGCCCGGGCCCACGCGGCCAGCTCGGGGAGCTGGGTGAGCAGGTCGATGCCGGGGCGGCCGTCGGCGTCGGTGGGGATGTGCAGGCGGCCGGCGAAGGTGGAGGCCTCGGCGCGGAAGCGGTCCCATGCGGGGCTCGACGGGAGGTCGACGCCCAGTACGTCGGCGCCCCACTGCAGGAGGCGTCGGGCGGGGCCCATCTCGGAGCCCAGGCCCAGAACGAGCATTGCGCGGCCGGGGAGCGAGAGCCACTCGGGGTTGTCCTGGACGAGTTTGAGGGCGTCGGCGCAGCTGGGTTCGATGACGCCGGCCGCGACCCACTTGTCGAGGCGGGCGCGGAGGAGGTCGCCGGTCAGTTCTTCGCCGCGGTAGGGGATGGAGAGTTCGCGGGCGGGGGTCGCCGTGCCCTGGATCGTCTCGGTTCCGGGCGTGGAGGTGGGGGTGACGACGGCGAGGTAGTCCGTCATCGGTGTCTCCACCAGTTGGCCGTCCTTCTCGTGGACGCCGACCATCCGGGACTGCAGCGACTGGAGGGCGGCGCGTGCGACGCCGTCCCAGGCGGCGGGGTCGGTGACGCCGACCCGGACGAGTTCGGTGAAGGGTTCGATGTAGCCCTTGCGCCAGTCCTTGATGCGGTGGACGCGCTCGGCCGCGGCGGGGTCGACGGTGGCGAGTGCGTCGGCGACGACTTGCTTGGCCAGACGGCCGGTGGAGCGGTTTCCGTCGGAATCGGTGGGGAAGAGGACTCCGGTCGTGCTCGGTGCCATGACGCTCCTGGTTCTCGGGGATAGCAATACGAGGTTAGCCTCAACTTTTGCTGTCGTGGGGCGCGCGGGGCGGTTCCAGGTGGCGGATCCGGCATTCAGGGGCGAAGTAGTGAGGAAACTCACTGAGCGAGTTACACGGCAAATAAATAAGCGCCGTTTCACTTGTTAGGTGAAACGTAAGACGAGGTAGTCGGCCGATAACCGTTGTGCGACTTCGGGGACGCCGCCTACCTGCGCCGCTGCCCCTTGCGTTACGTAGCCCCTCAAACTGTTCCAGCCAAGCATTCCCTGTAACACGACTTTGAAATGCCCCGATAGAGTGATGACACGATCCGAAGGCGGTGGCCAAGGCCACATGCCGGACCGGGTGGCGTGGGGGAGTTAATGCCCGTCGCCGGGTCGTCAACCACTAAGGAAGGCAACTCCTATGAAGAACCAGAAGCGGATGATCGCGGTCATCGCGGCCTCCGGGCTAGCGCTCGGCTCCATGCCGGGTGTTGCCAACGCGCAGAGCGTTGAGATCGGCATCGGTGTCAGCGCCGTAGTGGGCTCTGTCGCGCTCGGCGCTGCGCTCGGTTCGACCGGGGACGTGGACTCGTCCGGCGGTACCGGCTCCGATCAGTTGACGGGGTCGCTGGACAAGCTCACGACGGGTTCCGGTTCGGGTTCGAAGGACGCG
>NZ_KV823767.1:0-1104 GCF_001815995.1 Dietzia sp. HMSC21D01
GGGCCTCGTCGAACCGCCGCCACTGGCGCTCGGTGAGCCTGTCGGGGTCGCAGCGGATGATGGTGCGGATCCCGTAGAGCGGGTCGCCTTTACGTCCGCGGTGGCCGCAGATCTGCTGCTGCAACCTCCGGCGGACCTCGTCCACGGCGCCAAGGGCGAGCTTGACCACGTGGAAAGCGTCGAGAACAGCGGTGGCATCCTCGAGTTCGTCATCGATCGCTCGCTTGTAGCCGTGGAACGGATCCAACGCGGCGATCTCGACGCCGCTGGTGAAACCCTTGCCCCGCGCAGTGAGCCAATCTGCGAACACCACCCCGGAGCGGCCTGGCACGAGGTCGAGCAGCCTGGCCTGTACTTTGCCGTCCCCGTCGCGGGTGAGGTCGACCATCCCGGTCAGTTCCTTGGGGCCGCGCTTACGTCGGGAGACATGGTGCCAGATGTGTTCATCGACGCCGAGGGTGCGGACGCCGTCGAAGCGGGCCGGATCCTCGGCCAACGCCTCCAATGCAGCCTTGACCGGCGTCCACACCGTGTGCCACGCGGTACCGAGCTGACGAGCCAGTCCGCTGACGGTGGCGTGCTCCCGGCGCAGCTGTCCCACTGCCCACTCCACGACGCGGGCCGTGGTGGCATGCCGCGGCGAGGCAAGCCCAGGCAGGTTCTCCACGAACGTCACACGTTCGCACGCCCCGCCTGGGCAGACGAAGCGGCGTTTGCGCCAGATGATCGTGACGGGGCGGCCGAACGCGGGGATGTCGACCAGACGCACCACCTGCCGTCCATGCCCCACCCCGGCGGCGCCGCAGTCCGGGCATCCGACCGGTCCCGGCTCGGATTCGACGGTCACCTCCAGGTGCTCGCCACGCAGACGCGCATCAAGGACGTACACGTCGTCGAGCCCGACGAGAAGATCGCAGCGGACACAACGGGGCGCAGGTGCGGTTCCGGTGGCAGACCGGCAGCACCCGATAGGCTCAGACATGGGTCGAGGCCCTTTCAGGATCGGATGTAGTGGTACTTCCAATCCTTCAGGGCCTCGACCCTCTCGTCTCCCTACCGCCTCACCGGCGTGTCGTCCTCACCCACGCTCAGATGCGAAGAGCC
>NZ_KV823768.1:0-959 GCF_001815995.1 Dietzia sp. HMSC21D01
GATGGTCGTCGCCGTCGACCGCGGCCGGTGGGGGTGCGTGCTGCTCGACGACGGGCCCGGGCACAGCGCCGGCACCCGCGTCGTCGCCATGCGGGCGCGCGAACTGGGCCGCACGCCCGTGGTGGTGGGTGACCGTGTGGGCGTGGTCGGTGACCTGTCCGGCGCGCGCGACACCCTCACCCGCATCGTGCGCGTCGAGGACCGCTCCACCGTGTTGCGTCGCACCGCCGACGACTCCGACCCCTACGAGCGCGTCGTGGTGGCCAACGCCGAACTGCTGCTCATCGTGGTCGCCGTGGCCGACCCGCCGCCCCGCGCCGGATTCGTCGCCCGCGCGCTCGTGGCCGCCTACACCGGCGGGCTGGAACCGGTCCTGTGCCTGACCAAGGGCGACCTCGACGACCCGTCCGCGTTCGCCGCCGAGTTCGCCGCCCTCGACGTGCCGGTCCTGCGGGTGGGGGTCGACGACGAGCTGGACGATCTCCACGCCGTGATCGACGGCCGGATCTCCGCGATGATCGGGCACTCCGGGGTCGGGAAATCGACCCTGGTCAACCGCCTGGTCCCCGATGCGGACAGGGCGACGGGCGTGGTCTCCGGCGTCGGGAAGGGCCGGCACACGTCCACCCAGTCGGTCGCGCTCGAACTGGCCGCCGGCGGCTGGGTGGTGGACACGCCGGGCATCCGCAGTTTCGGACTGGCGCACGTCTCGCCCGACGACGTGGTGGCCGCGTTCTCCGACCTCGACGAGATCGCGGCGGACTGCCCGCGCGGGTGCACCCACCAGGGACCGCCGGCCGACCCCGAGTGCGCGTTCGACGCCATCGACGATCCGGCCGTGCACCGACGGGCGATGGCCGTGCGCGAGCTGCTCGGGGCGCTGCAGTCCAACGACCCCTGGGCGCTGGGACTGGACCAGGACTGACGCGCCGCCACGGGCACGCGGGCGGCGGGCGGCG
>NZ_KV823769.1:0-560 GCF_001815995.1 Dietzia sp. HMSC21D01
GAGACCGTGCCCCTCGGCCCGGGCCGCCGCGACCGCCGGCCAGTCCGGGCACCACACCGCCATGACCCGGGCGCTCATCCCGCCGCCACCCATTCCGCGGTCCGGGCGGGTGCGGCCCGTCCGGAGCAGCGCACCACGGTGGAGACCGAGGCCAGCCGGCCCCTGCCCGCACCCAGACCGCCGTAACGGCAGTGCCGCCCCGCCAGCGTCAGCTCCGCGCCGGGCCAACCCGGGCCCACCAGGAGCACCGCGCCCGCGGCCCGCACCCGACCGCCGAGCACCCGTGCCCGCGACGGGGCGACGGCCGCGACCGCCGGACCGAGCAGCACCAGGTCCAGCCCGTCGAGCAGGACCGACACGACCGCCGCCGGATCCGGGCCGGGATCGGGCACGAGCGCCAGACAGTCCAACCGACCGCCCTGTTCCGCCACGGCCGCCACCCCGAGCTCGGGCCATCCCACGACCGCGCACCGGGCGCCGGACGCCGTGGCCGCGGCCAACAGGCCGACCCGTAGGGTGGCGCTGCCGGAGACCGCCGTGACGCGCCCCGCGGGCAGCAC
>NZ_KV823770.1:0-25783 GCF_001815995.1 Dietzia sp. HMSC21D01
ACCACCCTCTACAAAACCCGGGGCTTGACAGTACGGCCTCGACCGCACCCCGTTCCTGCCCGGCGTGGGCTACACGCTCATCGCCACGCGCGGCGACCACCTCCTGCCGCCCGAGCGCAGCTTCGTGCCCGGCCCGGGCGTGCGCTGGGTGGTCACCGAGGACGCGTGCGGCGGCGGGCCGAACTCGCACGGCGGGATGGTCGTCGACGGGCGGACACACGCGCTCGTCGCCGGGGCGCTCGGCGGGGCCGCGGGCTGCTGACGGGGGCGGGTCAGGCGGAGAAGAGCGCCGTCTGATCAGCGGCGCTCACGCTCGTAGTGCTGGTACAGGTCGTACGCGTGCCGCAGCCCGAGGCCCGGGTGGGAGACGCGCAGGCGCCGCACGGCGTCGATCTCCCCCGACGATCCGCGGATCGCAGCGGCGACCTGCTCGGGTCGGATGGCCGCGGCGATCCGCAACGACCGCTCCTCGTTGCGTCCGCCCAACCACCAGCGGTGCGCGGCCCCGCCCAGCAGGAACACGGCGATGGCCGCCCACAGCAGCACGTCCATCACGCTGGGCGAACCGGAGGCCAGCTGGGCCGCCGCGATCACCAGCGCACCGGCACCGCCGGCCGCCGTGGCGACCACGTACGCGATCGTCGCCCCACCCCGCGGGCGCCTCAGGTGTTCGGCCATCGCGTCAGCGGCCTGCGACGACGACTCCAACGGACCGGGCCACGTCACGAGTGCAGCTCCTCGTCGTCGGAACCCTCCCCGGTCACACCTTCTCCGGCGCCGCCACCGGGCGCACCACCCCCGCCGCCCGCGAGGTGACGCTCCACCCGATCCACCTTTCCACGCAGCTCGCCGGAGCGGCCCGGCCGCAGATCCGCCTTGAGCACCAAAGACACCCGCGGCGACACGGCCAGCACGGCGTCGGTCGCGGCGCGGATGACGGGCATGACCTCGTCCCACTCGCCCTCGATGGTCGTGAACATCGAGGTCGTCTCGTGCGGCAGACCGGACTCGCGGACCACACGGACCGCCTCGGCGACCGCCCTGCTCATGGACGCCGACTCGTCCGTGGTGGACGTGGGGGCGACGGAGAAAGCGAACAACATGGCATCACCGTAGACCCGCCGCGCCGGATCGTGCAGATTCCGGGCACCCGACGAAACCTACGTCACAGACGCGAGACCGTCTGCGGCACACCCGGCGTGTACCCCGCCTCGGTGAGCAGCTCCCGCACGCGCGGGATGACCTTGCGGCCGTACAGGTCGATGCAGGTCATGAGGTCCTCGTGCGGTGTGGGGCCGCTGGCATACTTGAGGTCGAAGCGGTCCAGGCCCAGTGTGCGGACCGTGGTGGCGATCTTCTGCGCGACCGTCTCCGGCGAGCCGACGTACATGGCGCCCGAGCGGACCTCGCGGTGGAAGTCGGCCTCGGTCGCGTCGCCCCAGCCGCGCTCGCGGCCGATCTGGTTGCGGTTGACCAGCCAGTGACGCACCGACAGTTCGGCAGCCTTCGCGTCGGTCTCCGCGACGAAACCGGGCGAGTGCACGGCGATCGGCAGGCGCGGCGCATCGGTCCCCGCGAGCTGGGCGTTGGCCTCCCGGTACAGATCGGCGAACGGTGCGAACCGGCCGGCGGGCCCGCCGATGATCGCCAGCATGAGCGGCATCCGGTAGCGGGCCGCGCGGACCACGGACTCCGGGCTGCCTCCCACGGCGATCCACGCGCTGAGCCCGTTTTCGGTCTTGGGGTAGACGTGCTGGTCGACCAGCGGCGGCCGCAGCTCGCCCGACCACGTCACCGGTCCCTCCGGCAGCAGCGCCGCGAACAGGTCCAGCTTCTCGCTGAACAGCTGCTCGTACTGGGACAGGTCGAAGCCGAACAGCGGGAACGACTCGGTGAACGAGCCGCGGCCCAGCACCACCTCGGCGCGGCCGTTCGACAGCGCGTCGATGGTGGCGAAGCGCTGGAAGACGCGGATCGGGTCGTCACTGGACAGGACGGTGACCGCCGAGCCGAGGGTGATGCGCTCGGTGCGCGTGGCGATGCCGGCCAGGACCACGTCGGGAGCGGAGACCGCGAAGTCGGGGCGGTGATGCTCGCCGATGCCGATCGCGTCGACGCCCACCTGATCGGCGAGGACGGCCTGCTCCACCACGTCGCGCAGGACCTGCGCGTGGTGGACGGGCCGGCCGTCGCGGTCGACCGTGGTGTCGCCGAAGGTGTCGAGGCCGAAGGCGACGCGGGGCTGTGGTCCGGGGGCTGCGGTGCTCACGCGTTCACTATAGTTGATCCATCATCTTGCTTTGGCCGGACGGTACGCCGCGAGGGCGCGGGGCAGGCCACTTCCCCACGGCCGGTGGCCACGTCCCCGCCCGCAGCGCGGACCCGTGCGGCACGCCATAACTCGTTTTCCTGGTGGGTGCGCCTCGCCGCGCACCGCGCGAAGGGGTTCGTATGACCGCGCCTACCAATCGCCGTGATCGGCGCGCTCCATGCTCGACACGCCCCGGCATCAGCAACAGGTCGCCTACTTCATGTATGAACACGACATGCGTACCCGTGAATTACCCCGAGGACTCGCCCGCGCCCACGGACCCGCCCTCCGGCCCGAGGTGACGACATGACACCCGCGGCGCCGGCCGGCACCACCTCCCCGCGGGGCGACCGGCGGCGCGAGGCGCTGCTCGCCGCGCTCGACGACCGCCTCAAGACCACCGCGCTGGACGACATCTCGGTGGCCGACCTCACCGAGTCCGCCGGCATCACCCGGTCGGCGTTCTACTTCTACTTCGACTCCAAGGCCGCCGCGGTGGGCGCGCTGCTGGCTATGGTGCAGGACGAGGCGAACGCCGCCGTCGAGACCGCGGTGCGCGGCGAGGGGGAGTTCCGCACCCGGGTCACCGCCGCGCTCGAGCGGCTGACCGACCGGGTCCTGGACAAGGCTCACATCTACCGGGCTCTGCTCACCGCGCGCAGTAAGCACGCCCAGACCCGCACCCTGTGGGACGACGGTCGCCGGGCCCTCGCCGTGCAGGTCGCCGAGTTCCTCCGCGCCGAGCGCGCGGCCGGCCGGGCCCCGGAGGGTGTCGACGCCGACGCGCTCGCCGAGGGGCTCATCCACATCAACGAGACCGTCCTCGAGCAACTGGCGTACGACCCGGGCCGCACGCGGGAACCGCTGCTCACCGTCGCCGCGGACATGTGGGTGCGCACTGTGTACGGCCGCCCGGACCCCGCAGTGGACCCCGGGGCCGATCCGGGGAGAACCGCATGACAACGACCGTCGACGTCGCCGCTCCTCTCCGCCGCCTGCGGTGTGATTTGATTCACACCTATTGGTAGTTGAGACGTCACAGGGCCCGCCCTATCGTTGGTGATACAACAACAAGGAAGCGTCCGGCATCGACCGGACCGATCCCACAAGGAGTCACCATGACCGCGAGCCTCACCGACCTGACCGGCACCTGGTCCCTCGACCCCACGCACACGCGTCTCGGGTTCGTCACGCGTCACGCGATGATCACCAAGGTGCGCGGCGCCTTCAACGACTTCACGGGCACCGTCACCGTGCCGGCGGAGGGCATCGAGGGCGCGAAGGCCGAGGTCACCATCAACGCCTCGTCGATCGACACCCGCAACGCCGACCGCGACGGTCACCTGAAGTCCAACGACTTCTTCGACATGGAGAACCACCCCGAGATCACCTTCACCTCCACGAAGATCGCGCCCAACGGCTCGGGCGGCGTCGACGTGACCGGCGACCTCACCATCAAGGGCACCACCAAGTCCGTGACCATCCCGTTCGAGTACGAGGGCACCGCCACCGACCCGTTCGGCAACCAGCGCGCGGGCTTCGAGGGCACCACCACCCTCAACCGCACCGACTTCGGCCTGACCTGGAACGCCGCGCTCGAGACCGGCGGCGTACTGGTCTCGGAGAAGATCACCCTCGAGCTGGAGATCTCGGCCATCAAGAACGCCTGATCCGCCCGGCGTCGGAGCCGGACGCCGCTACGGCCGCAACGCCCGCCCCGGCATCGACCGGGGCGGGCGTTGGTATGGCGTGAGAGGGGGCGCCGGACCCGACGGCCTAGGTGACGACGACGAGGACCGCCGTGTGTGTGCCGTCTCCGTCCTCCCAGGTCCCGCTGAGCGTGCCCGGGGAGCCGATCAACGGACGGTCGGTCTCGGCGTCGTTCTCCTCGTTGACGACGCGGACGACCCGCGGGCTCGCCTCGGGGGACTGCCCGAGCCCGTCGCCGCCGCCGCGGATGTTGACCGGGGACGGCGTGACCGCATCCTCCTCGACCAGCAAGTGGTCGGCGGCGGTGTCGCGGTGGCTGATAACGCGGCAGACCTCGGTCACGTAGACGGGGTCGGCGGGGGCGTCGTACACCCAGCGCCGACCGAGGACCGAATGCTCCGTTGTCCCGACCAGCGCGTCGGCGGCGTCGGACAGCTCGGCGCCCCGGTAGGTCACGGGGACGTGATAGGTCTGTGAGCCGTCGGAGAGCAGGAACGACTCCATCCCCACCTCGCCGTCCGGATCGACGAACCGGTAGGCCGTCACCTGCTCGAGGCGCTCGGGATCACCGTCGAACCAATCCTGGCGACGGACCCACCCACGCAGCAAGTCCAGCTTGCCCGGGTCGAGGACGGCGTCATAGATCTCGGCGGTTCCACTCATGCGCTAAGACTCCCCGAAAACACCCGGTCCGGCAAACGATCGGAGCTCCGGGCGTGGGAATGAAGAAGAATTCGTACTCGCGGCGTTCTCCCTGGGCAGCGGCCCTGCACGCCCGGCCGAAAGCCTCGTATGTGTGGCCGTCGTCACAGCGAGGTCGTCTGTCGACCGTTACGGTGAGCCCGATATCTCCGGGGACATCCTCCGGAATCCCGATAGGAAGGTGTGACGCATATGAAGAAGACCATCGCTGTCATCGGTTCCGCCGCCGCCCTGTCCTTCGCCGGTGCCGGGCTCGCCTCGGCTCAGAGCGCCGTCCCCGGTGTCGACGCCGGTTCGCTCGGCGCGGGTGAGACCGTCGAGACTCCCGGCGAGGACGTCGAGACCCCCGCGGAGGTCTCCGCCATCGCCGAACAGATCTGCGGCACCATCGACGCCTACGACTTCCTCGGCTCGGCCGAGGGCGTGGTGCCGGGCCTGAGCGGCGAGGACTGCGCCGCCAACGCCCAGCTCGCCGTGGACGCCGCCTTCTCCGGCGACATCCAGGGCGCGATCGACATCCTCCGGGGCATCGAGGCCGAGGTCTCGGACGAGGATGACGCCGAGGACGATGTCGACACCGAGGAGCCCGTCGAGGGCGAGAACGTCGCGCCCGAGGGCGACGATGAGCCCGTCACCACGGCCGTCGCCTGAGATTGACCCTGAAGGTTGACCTGTGACGGCCTGACCATCAGGCCCCCGCGACGCGGCCCCTGTCCCTCATGGGAAGCCGGGGCCGCGTTCGTCACGGACGGGTGAGGAAACCCAGCACGACGGACTCGAACGCCGCCTTCTGCTCGATCATCACCCAGTGTCCGCAGTTCGGGAACACGTGGATCTCGCCGTGCGGCAGCATCCGTAGGGGCAGCAGGGCCATGTCCACCGGACTGACCCGGTCGTCCCGACCCCAGGTGATGAGCGTCGGCGCCTGCACCTGACCTAGCCTTGCCCACGCCGGTATGACCGCCGCGTCACGGGGGGCTGCAGCCATCGCCGCCAGCGCCTCGCGCCCGTACATCCGACGCGAGGAGGCCAGCGTCTCGGGATCGGTGGCCTGCGCCCAGCGTTGCTCGATCATCTCCTCGGTCACCAGGGACTTGTCGTAGACCATCGAGTGCAGCCACTCGATCAGCCGCTCGCGCGTGGGGTCCTCGACAAACGCGGATAACCGGATGATGCCCTCGCCCGGTCCCGGGGAGAAGATCGAGACGCCCGCGCCGCCCACGGTGACCAGCCTCTCCACCTGCTCGGGACGCTCCAACGCGAACGCGGTGGCGATGAACCCGCCCATCGAGTTGCCGATCAGGCTCAGCCTCTCCAGGCCCAGGCCGTCGACGAAGTCCTGGACCGCCGTCTGAGCGGAGGCCACGGGGTGGAGATCGCCCGCCGGGTCGCTCACCCCGAAGCCGGGCAGCTCCAGCACGATGGTCCGGAAGTGCTCGGCGAACACCGGCACGTTGCCGGAGAAGTTGCGCCATCCGGTCACGCCCGGACCTGAGCCGTGCAGCAGGAGAAGCGGCGGGCCGTCACCGGCCTCGCGGTAACGCAACATCCCCCGGTCCGTGGCCAGCTCGAGCAGCGGGGGCTCGGCGGAGTACATGGCGGAGGGCGCGGCAGCGGACGTGCCGGGGGCCGAGACGGTGGAGGTGGTGACGGCGCGATCAGTCATGGCCACAGCTTTCCCTCCGCACCGATTCTCACGCGCCCGGATCCCGCTCACCGGGAGTCGGCGGTCCCGACCCGGCGACAGGCGGTACCAGTATCTGCATGGACATCGCCGTGGACTCAGAGATCGACCACCACGACCCCGTGGCGCTGCGGGAGCTGCTCGGCCGGTTCTGCTCAGGCATCACCGTTGTGGCGACCGAGGGGCCCGCAGGGGTGGTCGGCTTCGCCTGCCAGTCGTTCTCCGCCCTGTCGCTGGATCCGCCGATGGTGCTGATCTCGGTCATGCGGCGGTCCCGGACGCTGCCCGTCCTGCTGGAGCGCGGCGACTTCGCGGTGAGCGTGTTGGGTTCCGACGCCGCGGAGGTCTCCGCGACGGTGGGTGGTCGCGATCCCGACAAATTCGCGCGCGTGCCTCTCGCATGGACGGGCCGCGGCACGCCGGTCATCGCCGGGTCGCTCGCGTGGTTCGACTGCTCGGTCACGCGGGTCGTCGACGGCGGTGACCACGTGGTGATCCTCGCCGAGGTGAACGGCGCCGGCCCGCAGGACTGTTCCGGTGATCCGCTGTTGTTCTTCCGGGGCCGCTACGAGCAGATGGCCCGCCCGATGCCGACCGTCCCGACCGCCGTCACGCACGCGGCCACGCCGGGGATCGCGTCCGCGGCCGCTGCCGCCGCCGTCGACGGTGCATACCGCGAACCGGTCGGGGCGCTCGCGGGCTACGTCCCGGGCGACTGGTTCTAGCTCCGCGATGAACGTGCCGGCGAGGGCGGCCGGGAACCGCATGGTCAGCAGGGGCCCGAACTCCTGGGCGACGCCGCTGGGCGTGACGATGCGCGCCGACACCCGCTCGCGCGGCGCGCGCACCACGCTCGCCGCCCCCCCCGCGCGGCGAGGTACCGCACGATCGTGTCGGCCATCGCGGTAACCGGCACCGCGAACAGTGCGCCGACGATGCCGAACAGGTACGTGCCGGCCAGGACCCCGACGACGACGAGGGCCGCCGCCGCTCGCGGGACCCGCTGCGGGATCCGGTCGACGAGCGGCCGGAGCATGACGGCGAGCAGGACCGCGATCGCGACGGGCGCGATGATCACGGACAGCCGACCGATCGCCTGCCCGAGCAGCCAGCCACCACCGGTGATGAGGAGCAGACACGCGGACCACGCGCCGCCAGCAGGAGCGGGTACGGGAGGTGCTCGCGGGCGACCGGCGGTGATGCCATGTCATGAGAATAGGCGTGGGTGAACGTTTCCCAGCGACATCGAGCGGTTGCGGACCGGTCAGGTCTGGGCAGAATCTCGGCCACGGACAGGTCCCACCCCGCGAAGGAGCACCGATGCCCGATAAGAGGTCAGAATCCAAGTCCGCCGCCCGGTCCGCCGCCGAGAAGATCGTGGACAAGGCCGGGGAACTCGCCGACGACCTGGTCGGCGGCGCCGACGTCGTCCCCGGCACCCCCGGTTCCCGCCCGCCGACCGTGGACGAGCCCACCGAGCCAACGAGCCCGCTGCCGCCCAAGGCGGACCAGAAGGGCGCCACCCCGTACGGCCCGACCGGCGCCGAGCCGCCCGGCTCCGTCACGGCCCGCGAGGAGGTCATGCGGCAGCAGGGCGCCTTCCTCACCACCGCGCAGGGCGCCCGCCTGTCGGACACCGACCACTCGCAGAAGGCCGGCCGCCGCGGCCCCGTGCTGCTGCAGGACCACCACCTGCGCGAGAAGATCATGCACTTCGACCACGAGCGCATCCCCGAGCGCGTGGTCCACGCCCGCGGCGCCGGCGCGCACGGCGTCTTCCGCGCCAACGGCGCCGCCGCCAGCGTCTGCAAAGCCGGCGTGTTCGCCGAGGGCAAGGAGACCGAGGTCTTCGTCCGCTTTTCCACCGTTCTCGGCAACCGCGGCTCCGCCGACACCGTCCGGGACACCCGCGGATTCGCGACCAAGTTCTACACCGACGAGGGCACCTGGGACCTGGTCGGCAACAACATCCCCGTGTTCTTCATCCAGGACGCCATCAAGTTCCCCGACGTCGTCCACGCCGCCAAGCCGCACCCGGACCGTGAGATCCCCCAGGCCCAGAGCGCGCACGACACGTTCTGGGACTTCGTCTCCCTACACACCGAGGCGCAGCACCACACCCTGTGGAACATGTCCGACCGCGGCATCCCGCGCTCGTACCGGATGATGGAGGGCTTCGGCGTCCACACCTTCCGGCTCATCAACGACGCCGGCGAGACGAGCCTGGTGAAGTTCCACTGGAAGCCCCACCTCGGCGTCCACTCGCAGGTGTGGGAAGAAGCCCAGATCACCGGCGGAATGGACCCGGACTTCCACCGCCGCGACCTGGCCGACGCCATCGAGTCCGGCGCCTTCCCTAAGTGGGACCTCGGCATCCAGGTCTTCCCCGACACGGTCGACGAGAACGGTGTCAGCGAGATGTTCCACGGCATCGACCTGCTGGACCCGACCAAGATCGTGCCCGAGGAACTGGCCCCGGTGCAGGTCATCGGCACGATGGAGCTCAACGCCAACGTCAAGAACTTCTTCGCCGCGACCGAGCAGGTCGCGTTCCACCCGGGCCACCTCGTGCCGGGCATCGACGTCACCAACGACCCGCTCCTGCAGGGCCGGCTGTTCTCCTACCTGGACACCCAGCTCACCCGCCTGGGCGGGCCGAACTTCGGGCAGATCCCCATCAACCGCCCGCACGCCCCGGTCAATGACATGCTCCGGGACGGCTTCCACCAGCAGGCCGATCACGTAGGGGTGGCCCCGTATCAGCCCAACTCCCTCGACGGAGGCTGCCCGTTCATGGCGGGCACCACCGATGGCGCTCTGGTCGAGGTGGCGCAGGAGATCGCCGACGCGCAGATCGAGCGCCGGTCTCCCGCGACGTTCGACGACCACTTCTCGCAGGCCACGCTGTTCTACACGAGTCTCACCGAGGTGGAGAGGGAGCACGTCGCCGAGGCGTACACCTTCGAACTGGGCAAATGCTATGAAGAGGCCATCAAGGTCCGGCAGGTCGAAAAGCTCGCACACATCGACCACGACCTGGCCGTCACCGTGGCCGCCGGGCTGGGCCTGCCCGCGCCCACGAAGGTGCCCGTCGCGGAGGTTGTCACCAGCCCGGCGCTCTCGCAGATCGGCAAGGAGTGGCCGTCCGACGGCCGCCAGATCGGCATCCTCGTCACCGAGGACTCCGACGTGGACGCCGTCTCCGAGCTTGTGCAGGCGGTGTTCGACAACGACATGGTGCCGCTGGTGATCGCCCCGACCGGCGGGATGCTCGGAAACCCAGAGGCCGGCGAGGCCGTGCCGGTGTCCCGGACCTATCAGACGCAGCGGTCCATCGAGTTCGACGCGATCGTGGTGGTCGATCTCCCCGCCAACCCGCGCACGGACATCCTCATCAGCGAGATGTTCCGGCACAAGAAGGCCATCGCGTCGCTCGCGTCCGTCGACCGGTACACGGACTTCGGGATCACCTCGGACACGCCCGGCGTCGTTCAGGTGGACTCCGCGGCCGGCGTGGTGCCCGCGCTCAAGCCGCTGCTGGCCAACCACCGCGTGTGGGAGCGGCCGGACCCGGCCCGCGTCTGATTCCGGCCCGCGTCTCATCCCAGCCCGCGTCGGATTCCGGCCCGCTCCGATGGCTCGGGGCTGTACGCCGCCCAGGGGCCCACGGGCTCGCACGCCACCCATCGGATTGCGCGCCGCCTATCGGATATCGCGCCACCTATGGGGCCCCCTGGGTGACGCGTGTCCCGATAGGCGGCGCGGCTGCCGGGCGGTTCGGCGGCGGTCGATGCGGTGTTCTCGGGTCTCTGTGGCGGGCGACGCGGTGTTCGGGAACCTCTGCGGCGGGCGAGGCGGGGCCCTGAGGTGGACGATGCCGGGCTCCCGCCGCACGATCTGCCCCTCCGATCTCGCCTCGCGCCTCGGAAGTCGATCCGCTCGCGGAACTCCGCGGGCGTATCGCAATCCGAGGGGCGGATTCCGCTTGAGGCGCCTCGGCCGGAGTGCAACCGTCCCCGGGTCCCGGCGGGCACGGGTAGCGTCGCCGCCATGAGCGACTACGCCTCCTCACGGGACGCCACCGCAAGCAGGGCCGCCACCAGCGAGGGTGCCGCCGCCAGTGCTGGTCCCGATGCCAGTGCAGGTGCCGGTGGTGCGGCCGCCGAGTACCGCTTCGAGGCGCGACGAGTGATCGCGGCGGCCGCAGACCGGGTGTTCGCCGTGCTCTGTGATCCCGACGGCCACGTGGCCATCGACTCCTCCGGCATGCTGCAGTCGGCGGAGGGGTCGGTGGTCACCGCCGAAGGCGACAGGTTCGTGGTCCACATGGATCGCGAGTCGCTGGGTGACTATGACATGGGCGAATACGACGTCACGGTGATCATCACCCGGTTCGAGCCGGGCGCCGAGATCGCCTGGACCATCGACGGCACCATCAAGCCCCCGATCGGCCATACCTACGGCTACCGACTCATCCCGCTCGACGGCGGTGATCGGACCGAGGTCGTGAGCTACTACGACTGGGCCGACGCGCACCCGGACTGGCGTGATTCGGGGGTGCTGCCGGTGCTGGACGCATCGGCGCTCAAGGCGACGCTCGGCATCCTCGACCGGGCGGTCAGGAGGGGATATGTCCGCGGCTGATCCGAACAACCCACGACCGGACCTGTGGTTCTCGCGCGACGGCATGGAGTTGCGCGCCATCGACTCCGGGCCAGAGGACGGCGAGGCGATCGTCCTGCTCCACGGGTTCCCGCAACGCACCTCGAGTTGGGACCGGGTCGCCCCGCTGCTGCACGCCGCCGGCTACCGCACGCTCGCGCTGGACCAACGCGGGTACTGCGAATCCGCCAGGCCCCGTGGTCGGCGCGCCTACCGTCTTCCCGAACTGGTCGGCGACGTGATCGCCCTCCTCGACTCCGCCGGGCTCGCCGACGCCCACGTGGTGGGCCACGACTGGGGCGCCGCGGTCGCGTGGGGCGTGGCCGGCGCCCACCCCGACCGGGTCCGCACCCTCACCGCCGTCTCGGTTCCCCACCCCGCGGCGTTCCTCACGGCGATGGTCAGGTCTGACCAGCTTTTGCGCTCCTGGTACATCGGGTTCTTCCAGCTGCCGCTGATCCCGGAGCTCGTGCTCAGCTCCCCCGGGCCGCGGCCCGAGAAGGCACTCGCCGGCATGGGCATGACGCCGGAGATGATCCAGCGCTACCGCGACGAGATGGTCGCCACCGGTGCCATCCCCGGCGGCCTGGGCTGGTACCGGGCCCTGCCGTTCGCCGCACCCGGCGCCGCCACCGCGAAGGTCCGCGTCCCCACGACGTTTGTGTGGAGCGACCGCGATCCGGCCCTGGGCCGCGGCGGCGCCGAGCGGACCCGCGAGCACGTGGACGCCGACTACCGGTTCGTCGAGATGAACGGCGTCAGTCACTGGATCCCGGACGAGCGGCCGGCGGAGTTGGCCGACGCGATCGTGGACCGAGCCCGGTCCGCCTCCGGCCCGGGCGCGGACGGCTAGCGGCGCGGGCCAGCGCGGGCCGGGGCGTCAGACCGTCTTCTCCCGCGTGGAGTCGTCCGCCGGCGCATCCTCGTCTTCCCACGGCGGCGGGATCGTGGCCGCCACGGCCGCCGCCAGCAGGGTCACACCGCAGCCGAACATCAACCCGACCCGGAAGCCGGTCTCCGTGGGGACGAACAGACCCTCGAAGTCGTAGGACATCTGCGTGAGCAGTACGCCGAGCACCGCGGCCGACGTCGTGGTCCCGATCGAGCGCATGAGCGTGTTCACGCTGTTGGCCGATCCCATCTCCGAGGTCGGCACGGACGCCATGATCAGCGCGGGCATCGCCCCGTAGGCGAGCCCCACGCCACCCGAGACGATGATGCCCACGATCATCACTCCCCACGTGGATCCCATGAGGAACAGACCGGACGCGTAGCCGACCGCGATCACCAGGGATCCGAGGATGAGCGTGATCTTGGGTCCGCGGGTGCTGATGAGCCGGCCGCTGAGCGGCGACACCGCCATCATCGCCAGGCCACCCGGCGCGCTCCACAGCCCCATCGCCACCATGGACTGGCCGAGCCCGTGACCGGTCGCCGCCGGCAGCTGCAGGATCTGCGGCATGATCAGCAGCTGCGCGTACAGGCCCATGCCCACCGTCACGGAGGCGATATTGGTCATGAGGACCGGCCGACGTGCGGCCACGCGCAGGTTGACGATGGGCGACGGGTGTCGCAGCACCCACAGGGCCCACGCCGGCAACGCGACGGCGGCCGCCGCGAGCAGTCCCAGCGTCAACGGGGAACCCCAGCCCCAGTCGGCGCCCTTGGATACCGCCAACAGCAGACAGATCAGGGCGGTCGCCAGCCCCAGCGCGCCGACGAGATCGAGCGTGCCGTCGGGCTTGGCGGCCGGCATGACGCGGAGTCCGACCGCCATCAGCGCCATGATCGCCACGCCCAGGGCGCCGGAGCCCCAGAACATCCACTGCCACGACCCGTACTGCGCCAGCGCTGCAGCCGCCGGCAGGCCCAGCGCACCACCCACACCGAGCGAGGAACTCATCAGGCTGATCGCCGGCGCGAGCCGGCCGGCGGGCAGGACCTCCCGTATGGTCGCGATGCCGATCGGGATGACACCGATGCCCACGCCCTGGAGCGCCCGCCCGATGAGCATTGGCCACAGCGACCCGGCCAGCGCGCACAGCACCGAGCCGACGACCATGACGGCGGTGCAGCCGATGAGGACGTACTTCTTGGGGTAGAGATCGCCCAGCCGTCCCATGACCGGCCCCGCCACCGCGCCGGCGAGCAGCGTGATGGTGACGACCCAGGACGCGTTGACCGCCGACGTGTTGAGGATCGCCGGCAGCATCCCCAGCAGCGGGATCACCAGTGTCTGACTGAGCGACATGACGATCCCGGCGAACGCCAGGACCGCGATGAGGCCGTTCTCGTCCGACCGGCCGGCGTCCCCGCCGCGCGCTGGTGCAGTCATCCCGTGTCCTTCCGACAGACCCTGTGTCGGACATTACAGACAGGTGTGAACACGTTCTCGTGCCGCCCGGTCCCGCGCCGCCCTTGTCCACCCGGCCGCCCGGTGACACCATCACCAGATGAACACCACCGGCATCTCCCGGCGGGTCGCCCGCCGGTCGGTCGTCTCCGCGACCACCATACTCGCCGCCACCGCCCTCGCGGTGACCACCACCGTCTCCGCGCCGGCGATCGCGGGCGCCCAGGCGTCCGCCGCACCCGGTCCCCTCACCCTGGGCTCACTCGGCCCCGGATCCGCCGAGGCCGTTCCGCAGGTCCTCCCCGCTGCGAATCGTCTTGTCGCGGTCGGCGGCAGCCCCACGGGCGCATGCGCCGGCGCCGTGTCGACGACCCTCAACGGGAACGGCTACCCCGGCTCGTCCAGCGTCAGCTGGGCGTTCGCGGTGATCGGGGTCGGCCCCTGCGATCTCACCGCCACGCTCTCGTGGCGCAATCTCGACTCGGGCGAGACCGGGGAGAAGATCGCGCACATCGCCCACCCGCGCATCTCCACCGGCGTGCCGGACCCGATCTCCCACCCGTACGAGGCGATCATCCCCACCGGCTCCGGGCCGGTCGAATACCGGCTCACGACCACCGGGGGCGCGGTCGCCGAACCCGTCGTCGTCGAGACGGCGCCCTGGTCGGGTTAGCCCGCGCCCGGCTCAGCCCAGTAGGCCCTCGGCGGCGATCCGCCAGTCCGCCACCGGCGGGACCAGCATGTTCTCCCCCAGCACCTGGACGAGCACCGTGGAGGCGCCGGCGTCGAGGTGCTCCTGCACGCGCGCCCGCGTGGCCTCCAGCCCGCGGGTGACAAGGGCCTGCTTGAGGCGGTCGCTGCCCCCGCGCACGTAGTCCGACTCGTCGAAGCCCTGGCGGGTCCAGGAGTTCCGGTAGTTGGGCAGGCCTGTATAGACGTTGAGGTGCTCGTGCGCGCGCGACCGCCACACCTCGTCGTCGTCCTCCACTCCCTCGGCGAGCACCGCGGCGTGTTCCACGATCAGCGCCGGCCCCTCCTCACCGGTCCCGCCGAGGATCTCCCGCGCCTGCGCGGTGTGCTCGGGCAGCGTGAGGTAGGGGTGGGCGCCGGCGGTCCGGTCGCGCGACAACTCGAGCATCTTCGGCCCGAGGGCGGCGAGCACGACCGGCGGCATGGCCTCCTCGCCCGCCGCGAGCGGCCGGGTCCGGTCGAGGGCGTCGAGGTACTCCCGCATCGCCGCGAGCGGCCGACCGTAGTTGTGCCCGCGGTGCCGCTCGACCAACGGCGCGTGCGACACGCCCAGACCCAGGACGAACCGGCCCGGGTGCATCACCTCGATCGTGCGGGCGGCCGCACCCGCGGCGGAGGCGTCGCGGCCGTAGATGTTGGCGATGCCGGTGCCGAACACCAGTCCGCGCGTGGCCCCGAGGTACAGCTGGGCCGCGGTGAACGCCTCGCGTCCGACGGCCTCGCCGAACCACAGCGTGCCCCAGCCCTGGTCCTCGACCTCACCGAGCACGTCCGGGATCTGTGCCACCGGGACGCCCTCGAGCGAACCGGTCCACAGGCCGACCCGCCCGAGCTGCTCACGGCCCGCGGGATGGGATGCGCTGTCCCGGAGAGAAGTCATGGCACGAGTGTGCCCGACGCGCGCGGCCGTTCGCCGCAAACCCGCATCCCCGAGACAGTTCCACGACACACTGAGCTGCAACGTGTTGCAGCGCACGCGCGGCGCGCCCGATACCGAGGAGATGAGACGCCGATGTTCGAGTGGTCCGAGACCGACCTGATGATCCGTGACGCCGTGCGCGGCTTCATCGCTAAGGAGATCCGTCCGAACCTGGACGCCCTGGAGAGCGGTGAGATCACGCCGTACCCGATCATCCGGAAGCTCTTCGCCGAGTTCGGGATCGACGCCATGTCGCGCGACAGCGTGGAGAAGATGCTCGCGAAGGAGCGGGCGCGGGCGTCCGGTGACGCGCCGCGCGGAGACGGCGGGAAGGACGACGACGACGAGGAGGGCGGCTCCGGCGACGCCCTCAGTGGCCGCGATTCCATGATGGCGGTCGTGATCAGCGAACTGGCCGGTGCGTGCATGGGGCTCGTCTCGGCACTAGGCGTGAGTCTCGGGCTGGGGGCCACCACGATCGCCTCCCGCGGCACGCTCGAGCAGAAGGAGCGCTGGCTGCCGGGGATCATGACTATGGAGAAGGTGGCGTCCTGGGCCATCACCGAGCCGGACTCGGGCTCGGACGCCTTCGGCGGGATGCGCACCTACGTGCGGCGCGACGGCGACGACTACATCCTCAACGGCCGCAAGACGTTCATCACCAACGGCCCGTACGCCGACGTGATGATCGTCTACGCCAAGCTCGACGAGGGCGATCCGGCGGTGGGCCCGCGCGACCGCAAGGTCCTCACGTTCGTCCTCGACAAGGGCATGGACGGGCTCACCCAGGGCCCGCCGTTCAAGAAGATGGGCCTGCACAGCTCCCCCACCGGCGAGCTGTTCTTCGACGACGTCCGCGTGGGCCGCGACCGACTGCTCGGCGGGTCCGAGACCGGCCGGGGCGGCGACGGGAAGGAGTCCGCGCGGTCGAGCTTCACCGCCGAGCGGATCGGGGTGGCGACCATGGCGCTCGGGATCATCGAGGAGTGCCGCCGGCTGTGCATCGAGTATTCGCGGGAGCGGACGCTGTGGGGCCAGGAGATCGGCCGGTTCCAGCTCATCCAGCTCAAGCTCGCGAAGATGGAGGTCGCGAGGATGAACGTGCAGAACATGGTCTTCACCTCCATCGAACGCGCCCGCGCCGGCAAGCCGCTGTCGCTCGCCGAGGCGTCGGCCATGAAGCTGTACTCCTCCCGGGCCGCCACCGAAGTCGCCATGGAGGCCGTCCAGCTGTTCGGCGGCAACGGCTACATGGCCGAGTACCGGGTCGAGCAGCTCGCGCGTGATGCCAAGTCGCTCATGATCTACGCCGGCAGCAACGAGATCCAGGTGACGCATATCGCCAAGGGGCTGCTCGCGCGCTGAGAGCCGTGTCGTTCCGGTTGCCGTGCGCGTCCGGACTCGTACCGTCATGTCATGGCCACCGAGATGTTGCACACCTACATGCAGGACCACCACGCCGGTGCCGCCGCCGGGATCGACCTGTTCCGGCGCGTCGCCGAGGATCACAACGACCCCCACGTCCGAGAGGTCGTGGGCCGGATCGGCGACGAGACCGTCGAGGACCTCAAAGCCCTCGAGGAGCTCATGACCCTGGCGGGAACGTCGCCGTCGCTCCGCAAGGACCTGCCCGCCAAGGCATCCGAGAAGCTCGGCCAGCTCAAGCCCAACCGCCGCATCGCCGACCGGTCGCCGCTCAGCGACCTGGTCGAACTCGAGGCGCTCACTCTTGCGGTGACCGGCAAGAAGATGGGCTTCCGGGCGCTGCTGGAGATCGAGGACCCGCGCCTGCCGAGGCCGACGCTGCAGAACCTCTTCGACCGGGCCGAGCGGCACGCCCGCGAGTTGGAGGAACTGCGCGTGAAGTGCACGGACGCCCTCAAGAAGCAGTGATCGAGATGGGTACCACGAGCGACATCGCAGACAATGCGCAGCAGATGGTCAACGACTCCGGCGGGTTCCCCGCCCAAGAGCAGGAGCCGCCCGGGCTGACGTCCCGGATGGACCCACGGCCCGACCACGGCGAGCACAGCTATCGCGGGTCCGGCCGACTCGAGGGTCTCAAGACGCTCATCACCGGCGGGGACTCGGGGATCGGGCGGGCCGCCGCGATCGCCTTCGCCCGCGAGGGTGCCGACGTGGCGATCTCCTACCTGCCCGTCGAGCAGCCGGACGCCGAGGAGACCGCCGAGTGGATCGAGAAGGCCGGACGCCGCGCGGTCCTGCTGCCGGCGGACCTGCAGGACGAGGCGCAGTGCCGGAAGGTCGTGCGTGACGCCGCCGAACAGCTGGGTGGACTCGACGTCCTCGTCAACAACGCCGCCTACCAGCACGCCCGCGGCGACGGGCTGGAGACCATCGACTCGGAGAATCTCGACCGGGTGATGAAGACCAACCTCTACGCGACCATCTGGGCCAGCCAGGAGGCGCTGCAGTTCCTCGGCCGCGGGTCGTCGATCATCAACACGACGTCCATCCAGGCCTACCAGCCGGCGCCGCCGCTGGTGGACTACGCGGCGACCAAGGCCGCGCTCAACAACCTCACCGTCAACCTGGCCAATGAGCTGGGCGAACGCGGGATCCGCGTCAACGCCGTCGCTCCCGGGCCCATCTGGACGCCCCTACAGCCGGCGACCCAGGACCCGGAGAAACTCGAGGAGTTCGGCGGCGACACACCGCTGGGCCGCGCCGGTCAGCCCGGCGAGTGCGCAGGCGCGTACGTCTTCCTCGCGTCACCCTCCGACGCCAGCTTCGTCTCCGGGACGGTACTGGGGGTGACGGGCGGCAAGCCCATCTTCTGACATGTCGACCCCCCTCGAGGAGTACGCCCTTCTGTCCGACCTCCGGACCGGCGCGCTCGTCTCGCGCGACGGCAGCATCGACTGGCTCTGCCTGCCCCGGTTCGACTCCCCGGCCATGTTCACCGCGCTGCTCGGCGGGCCCGAGGACGGCCGGTGGCGGCTGTCGGCCGTCGACGGCGAGGTGATCGAGCGGCGCTACCTGCCGCTGACCTTCGTCGTGGAGACGACGTGGCGCGGTCCGCGCGGCATCGCCCGGGTGACCGACTTCCTGCCGCGCAGCACCGATCAGGGTGACCTCGTCCGCCGCGTCGAGTGCCTCGAGGGTGAGATCGAGGTGGAGCACGACCTGCGGCTGCGATTCGACTACGCCCGCGCGACGCCGTGGACCCGGGAGGTCACGCTCGACGGCGGCGAGCGGGCGCTGCTCGCCCTGGCCGGCCCGGACGCCATCCTCGTGAGCGGCCCGATGCTGACGTGCCCGGACGCCGAGGTCGGCACCGCCACCGGCGGACAACGGGCCACTCGACTGGAGGGCAGATTCGCCCTGACCGCCGGCGAGATCGCCGCATGGGACCTGACGTGGTTCCCCTCGCACCAGGACCCGCCCGCCCCGCCGGACACCGAGCAGGCCCTCGACGCCACGGTCGGCATGTGGCGCGAGTGGGCCGACCAGCTGTCCGTCGACGGCCCCTACCGGGAGGAGGTCGTCCAGTCCCTGCTGGTGTTGCGCGCACTGACGAACCTCGACACCGGCGGCATCGCGGCCGCCCCCACCACGTCGCTTCCGGAGGAGTTCGGCGGCGGCCGCAACTGGGACTACCGCTACACCTGGCTGCGCGACGCCGCGTTCACCATCGAGGTCGTGGTGGCGCACGGGCTCACCCGGGGCGCGACCCTGTGGCGCGACTGGCTGCTGCGCGCGGTCGCCGGTGACGCCCGGGACGTCCGGATCATGTACGGACTCTCGGGCGAGCGGCAGCTACGCGAGGAGGAGCTCAACCACCTCGACGGGTACGAGAACTCGCGCCCCGTCCGCATCGGCAACGGCGCGGCCGACCAGTATCAGGCGGACGTCGTGGGCGAGGTGATGATCGCCCTCCACGAGCTGCGCGCGGCGGGCGTGAACGAGAACGAATACACCTGGGGGCTGCAGAAGAGCCTGCTGGACTACGCCGAGGCGAACTTCGACCGCGAGGACCACGGCATCTGGGAGATGCGCGGCGACACCCACCACTTCACGCACGGCCGCGTCATGATGTGGGCCGCCTTCGACCGAGGGATCAAGGCGGTCGAGGAGTTCGGCCTCGACGGTGACGCCGAGCGCTGGCGGGAACTGCGCGCCCGGCTGGCCGAGGAGATCGAGGCCGAGGGGTTCGATCCGGAGCTGGGCAGCTACACCCAGACCTATGACAACGACGAGGTCGACGCGTCCCTGCTCCAGCTGCCCCACACGGGATATCTGGCCTTCGACGACCCGCGCATGCTGGGCACGGTCGCCCGAATCGAGAAGGACCTGGTCAGCGGGTTCGGTCTGGTCAACCGCTACCGGACCGCCAGCGGCATGGACGGGGTCGGCGGCACCGAGTACCCGTTCGTCATGTGCACGTTCTGGCTGGTGGAGCAGTACGCGTGCAGCGGGCGGCTCGACGACGCCGAGACACTCATGGGCGAGGTGCTGGCCCGCGCGAGCGACCTCGGACTGTTCGCAGAGGAGTACGACCCGGACACCGGACGACAGGCGGGCAACTTCCCCCAGGCGTTCAGCCACATGGGACTGATCCGCGCCGCGGACGCCATCGACGCCGCACGCGGCGCCCGCGACGCGCACGACACCCGCGGCACCCGCTCCACACACGGAGCCGGGCAGAAGGAGGACTGAGCGATGGCCGACTACGGGTTCCACGCCTCGCACGAACAGATCTCGCCCGGTCGACTCCTCGTCGACGTGCAGCGGGCCGAGCGGGCCGGTTTCCGCATGGCGATGTGCTCGGACCACTTCGCGCCGTGGTCAGTCCGTCAGGGCCACTCGGGCTTCGCCTGGTCCTGGCTGGGCGCGGCCCTGGCGTCCACCGACCTCGAGTTGGGCACCGTGTGCGCACCCGGGCAGCGCTACCACCCCGCGGTGGTGGCCCAGGCGTCGGCGACCCTGGCGCAGATGTTCCCGGGACGCTTCTGGCTCGCCCTGGGCAGCGGTCAGAACATGAACGAGCACGTCACCGACGACCCCTGGCCCGCCAAGGACGTCCGTCAGGCGCGGCTCGAGGAATGCGTTGACGTCATCCGCCGCCTGCACGCCGGCGAGGAGGTCACCCACCGCGGACTCGTGAAGGTGGACCGGGCACGCGTCCACTCCCTCCCCGACAGCCCGCCGCCGCTACTCGGGCCCGCGCTCACCCCGGCCACCGCCGAGCGGGCCGCCGCCTGGGCGGACGGGCTCATCACCGTCAACGCCGACCTCGAGACGGTGGCCGGGATCGTGCGTGCCTACCGCGGCGCCGGCGGGCGCGGGCCGCTGGCCCTGCAGGTCCACATCTCGATCGCCGACACGATCGGGCGGGCCCGCGATCTCGCCCGCGACCAGTGGCGCAACAACGCGGTCGACTCGCCCCTCGACGCGGACCTGGCCACCCCCGAGGAGCTCGATCTCGCCGGGCGGTACCTGCCCGACGAGAAGATCGCCGAGGCCGTGATCGTCACCGACTCCGTTGACGACCTCGTGGGTCGACTGCGCGAGTTCGAAGCACTCGGCTTCGAACGGATCTACCTCCACCACGTCGCGGAGGACCAGACGCCGTTCCTCGAACTCGCCGAGCAGGAACTCCTGCCCGCCCTCCACGGTTCCACGTGAAACCCGCAGGCGCACTGCCATCGGGCGACTGAACGCCTCGTCGTCGTCCCCTCTCCCACGCGACCAGAGAACCCGCCCACCACCGGCGCGCCGGCGGCACGGCCCGCCCCCGCGTCTACACGTTCCTGATGGCGACCGCGCGGGTGTTGAGGTAACACTCCATGGCCTCGGGCCCGCCCTCGGAGCCGTAGCCCGAGTCCTTGATCCCGCCGAACGGGAGCTCCGCGGACGGCATGGACGGCATGTTGACCCACAGCATCCCCACCTCGACCCGCCGGGTCAGCAGGTCCGCGTTCGCCAGCGAGCCGGTGAACGCGTAGCCGGCCAGTCCGTACGGCAGTCGGTTCGCCTCGGCGACGGCCTCGTCGAGCCGGTCGAACCCCCGGATCCCCGCGACGGGGCCGAACGGCTCGTCGTTGAAGAGGCGGGCTTCGGTCGGGACCTCGTCGAACACGGTGGGGGGCCAGTAGTTGCCCGCCTCGCCGATCCGGTGTCCTCCGGTGAGCACCTGCGCACCGCGGTCCACGGCGTCGGCGTGGAACTCGCCCATCGCCGCGAGCCGGCGGTCGTTGGCCAGCGGGCCCATGGTCGTGCCCTCCTCCAACCCGCTGCCCACCCGTATCGCCTCCGCGTGGTCGACCAGCGCGCGAGCGAACTCGTCGCGGACGCCGTTCTGGACGAGGAACCGCGTCGGGGAGATGCACACCTGGCCGGCGTTGCGGAACGTCATCGGCCCCATCGTCTTCAGCACGAGCTCGAGGTCGGCGTCGTCGCACACGATCACCGGGGCGTGGCCACCGAGTTCCATGGAGCTGCGCTTCATGTGCTGACCGGCCAGGGCCGCCAGCTGTTTGCCGACCGCGGTGGACCCGGTGAAGGTGACCTTCCGGATCACCGGGTGCGGGATGAGATAGCCCGAGATCTCGGCTGGATCGCCGTAGACCAGGCCCAGCACCCCGGCGGGCAGGCCCGCGTCGGCGAACGCGCGGATGAGCTCCGCCGGGCTGGCCGGGGTCTCCTCGGGCGCCTTGACGATCAATGAGCACCCGGCCGCCAGGCCGGCCGCGATCTTGCGGACCACCTAATTGACGGGAAAGTTCCACGGCGTGAACGCGGCCACCGGGCCGACCGGGTCCTTGACCACCATCTGGCGGATGGCGATGTCCGTGCGGTGGGGCACGAGTCGCCCGTAGACGCGCAGCCCCTCCTCGGCGAACCAGTCGATGATGTCGGCGGCCGCGAGGATCTCGCCCTTCGCCTCCCGCAGCGGTTTGCCCTGCTCCAGCGTCATCATGCGGGCGACGAAATCGGCCCGTTCCCGCAACAGCTGCGCCGCCGCGCGCATGATCGAGCCGCGCTTGGCCGGGGTCGTGTCCCGCCATACGGCGAAGCCCCGGTCGGCGGCGTCGAGGGCGCGGTCCAGATCCGCGGTGGAGGCGTGGGCGACCGCGCCGATCACCTGCCCGTCGGCCGGGTTGAGCACATCGATGGTGCGGCCGTCGGCGGAGTCGGTCGACTGGTCGTCGATGAACAGGCGGGTGTCCGGGTACGCGGTATCGGGTGCGGCGCTCATGGTCCCACTTCTACCCGCCCGAACGGGCACGGGCCCGGAACCGGCGGGAATTCCACCGGTTCCGGGCCCGAGCGGGACCTGCGAGGTGCGGACTCAGACGCCTGCGCCCTGCTGGTCCTTGACCGCGTTCAGGATGTCGCCGACGCGGTCCTTGGCGTCGCCGAACAGCATCTGGGTGTTCTCGCGGAAGAACAGCGGGTTCTGCACGCCGGCGTACCCGGCGGCCATGGACCGCTTGAACACGATGACGTTCTCGGCCTCCCACACGTGGAGCACGGGCATCCCGGCGATCGGGCTGCCCGGATCCTCGGCGGCGTCCGGGTTGACGGTGTCGTTGGCACCGATGACCAGGACGACGTCGGTGTCGGCGAAGTCGTCGTTGATCTCGTCGAGCTCGAGCACGATGTCGTACGGCACCTTGGCCTCGGCCAGCAGCACGTTCATGTGCCCGGGCAGGCGACCGGCCACCGGGTGAACGGCGAAGCGCACGTCGACGCCACGCTCGCGCAGCGTGCGGGTCAGGTCGGCGACCGGGTACTGGGCCTGGGCGACGGCCATGCCGTAGCCCGGGGCGATGATGACCGAGGAGGCGCCGGCGAGCATCTCGGCCACGCCGGCGACGTCGATCTCGGTGTGCTCCCCGTGGTCCTTGCCCTCGCCGGAGGCGGCCTCGATGCCGAAGCCGCCCATGATGACGGAGAAGAACGAGCGGTTCATGGCCTTGCACATGATGTACGACAGGTAGGCACCCGAGGAGCCGACGAGCGCACCGGTGACGATGAGCAGGTCGTTGCCCAGCAGGAAGCCGGTCGCCGCAGCGGCCCAGCCCGAGTACGAGTTGAGCATCGACACCACCACGGGCATGTCGCCGCCGCCGATGGAGGCGACGAGGTGCCAGCCCAGCGCCAGGGCCAGGACGGTGACGACGATGAGCATCCACAGGGCGGGGCTGATGACGAACCACACGGTGAGGACGACGAACGCCACGAGGATGCCGAGGTTGATGAGGTTCTTGCCCGGCAGGACCAGCGGCGCGGACTTCATCTTGGCCGACAGCTTGAGGTAGGCCACGATCGAGCCGGTGAAGGTCACCGCACCGATGAAGACGCCGATGAACACCTCGGCGTGATGAATACCCAGCAGCGATCCGGTGAGCTCACCGTGCAGGTCGGGCTCGAGGTAACCGTTCCAGCCCACGAGGACGGCGGCGAGGCCGACGAACGAGTGCAGGAGGGCGATGAGCTCGGGCATCTCGGTCATCTGCACACTGCGCGAACGCCACAGCCCGACGGCGGCACCGATGGCCACCGCACCGACCATGAGGACGATGCCCAGGGTCGGGGGCTGGTGGTCCAGGACCAGGGCGACGGTGGCGATGAGCGCCAACGCCATGCCGGAGATGCCGAAGGTCAGCCCCCGGCGGGCGGTCTCGTGCTTGGACAGTCCCGCCAGCGACAGGATGAACAGCAGCGCCGCGATCAGGTAGGCCGCATTGGCGGCGGAGTCGATCGACATCTTCTCAGGCTCCCTTCGAGAACATCGCGAGCATGCGACGGGTCACGGCGAAGCCGCCGAAGACGTTGATGGAGGCGAACAGGATCGCCACCACGGCCAGGATCAGGCCGAGGGTGTTGTCGATCCCGATCTGCAGCAGCGCGCCGACCACGATCACGCCCGAGATCGCGTTGGTGACCGACATCAGCGGGGTGTGCAGTGCGTGGTGGACGTTGCCGATGACGTAGTAGCCGATGACGATCGCCAACACGAACACCGTGATGTGCCGGGCGATGTCACCCGGCGCGGCTGCCGTCAGGAGCAGGAGCAGCGCCATGCCCACGGCGATCATGCCCAGCTTCGCGGCGGGCGAGAGCTTCTTCTTCTCCTGCGCGGGCTCGGCCGGCGCGGAGGCCGCCGCAGCGGCGGGTGCGGCACTGACCTGCACCGGCGGCGGGGGCCACATGATCTCGCCGCCCTTGGTGACGGTGACGCCCCGCTGGACGACGTCGTCCATGTCCAGCGCCCAACCGCCGTCCTTGTCCGGGGTGACGAGCTTGGTGAGGTTGACCAGGTTCGTGCCGTACAGCTGCGAGGCCTGCGCGGGCAGACGGCCGGCCAGGTCGGTGTAGCCGATGATAGTCACGCCGTTGTCAGTGACGACGACCTCGTCGGCCACGCTTCCCTCGACGTTGCCGCCCTGCGCCGCGGCCATGTCGACGATGACCGAACCGCGCTTCATGGCCGCGATGTCCGCGGCGGTGATGAGCCGCGGCGCCTTACGGCCCGGGATCAGCGCGGTGGTGATGATGATGTCGACCTCAGCGGCCTGATCGGTGTAAAGCTTGGCGGCCGCGCGGTCGTAGGCCTCGCTCGTGGCCTTGGCGTAGCCGTCGGTCGAGACGACCTTCTCCTCGTCGGGCACCTCGACCGGCAGGTACTCGCCACCGATCGACGCCACCTGGTCGGCGACCTCGGGCCGCGGATCGGTCGCGCGCACGATCGCGCCCAGGCTCGAGGCCGCACCGATCGCGGCCAGTCCGGCCACCCCGGCACCGGCCACCAGGACCTTGGCCGGCGGGACCTTGCCCGCAGCCGTGACCTGCCCGGTGAAGAACCGGCCGAAGTGGTGGGCGGCCTCGATCACGGCGCGGTATCCGGCGATGTTGGCCATCGAGGACAGCACGTCCATGGACTGGGCGCGAGAGATTCGAGGCACCGCGTCCATGGCCAGCGCGGTGACTCCGCGCTCGGCCAGCACGGTCAGCAGTCGTTCGTTCTGCGCCGGCGCCAGCAGACCCACCAGCGTGGCCCCGGACCGCAGTCTGGCGACCTCGGCCTCGGTGGGCACGGCCACCTTCATCACCACGTCGGCCGACCACGCCCTGTCACCGTCGACCAGCTCCGCGCCGGACTCGACATAGGCGGCATCGGCGAACTCGGCGCGGGTTCCGGCACCGCGCTCCACGACGACCCGGTAACCGAGGCCGATCAGCTTGGCCACGGTGGCGGGCGTCGCGGCGACACGGTTCTCTGCCGGGTCGGACTCCGCGACGACACCGATCACCGACGACGCCTCCACGGTTTCTCCGACTTCGGTCTCCGGGGTCATCTCAGGGATCTCTTCAAGACTCGAGGCCATAGGGCATCCTTTTACAACGTTGTGTTCGAGCCGACGCATGTGCGCCGGGCGGCGGTTCGGGTGGTGGGCACCAGAGTTCTGGTCATTCTCCGTGTAGCCCCGCCCGGTCAGGGCAGTGGGTCCCTCGACAACGATCCGGAATCGAGTTCACGAAGCACCGCGAAGAGTTTGTGGCCCCTGCTTCGCCCGCCGCTACGGCAACGCCTTCACACCGGGGCGGGGTGGTGCCTCAACGGTCGAGAAGACTTTGCGAAAGCTTACTTCACGCCGTGCACCGCGTAGAAATGATGTGATGAGGATTTCTGGCTCTTCGCATCTGAGCGTGGGTGAGGAC
>NZ_KV823771.1:0-1645 GCF_001815995.1 Dietzia sp. HMSC21D01
CGGGCCCGTCCCCGCCACGGACGGACTCGTGACCGACCGGCCCGGCCTCGCGCTGGCGGTGCTCACCGCCGACTGCGTCCCGGTGCTCGCCGCGGACGAGCAGGCCGGCGTGATCGGGGCCGTGCACGCGGGACGCGTCGGCGCGGTCGGCGGGATCGTCCCCCACCTCATCGGCGCGATGACCTCGCTCGGGGCGCGTCCGGAACGGATCACCGTGCTCCTCGGACCGGCGGCGGCAGGGGAGCACTACGAGCTGCCCGACGACCTCGCCGACGAGGTCGAGGCGGCCCTGCCCGGCAGTCGCACCCGGACCGTCGCCGGAACCGCGGGCGTGGACCTGCGCAAGGGCATCACCCGCCAGCTCGCCGGGCTCGGCGTGACGCGCGTCGACTCCGACCCCCGCTGCACGATCGCCGAGGAGTCTCTGTTCTCCTATCGTCGACAGGGGCGGACCGGGCGCCAGGCCAGCGTGATCTGGCGGCAGGTGTAGCAGGCCGGGCCGGCCGACCCGCCGGACCGGGAGACGAAAGGGCGGACATGACCGACACCAGGGCCACAGAACTCGCCGCGCGGCTGGCAGAGACCCGCGAACGCGTGGACGCGGCCCGGGCGGCGGCGGGCCGGACCGACGAGGTCGACCTCGTCGTCGTCACCAAATTCCATCCCGTCACCGACGTCGTCCACCTCGCCCGCCTCGGGGTGCGTGACGTCGGCGAGAACCGGGTCCAGGAGGCGGCGGCCAAGGTCGGCGACCTCGCCGCCGCCGACGCCGAGTTGGCGGCGTCCGTGCGGTGGAACATGGTCGGGCACATCCAGTCCAACAAGGCCGCCGCCGTGGCCGGGTGGGCCGACAGGGTCCACTCGGTGGACTCCGTGAAGGTCGCGAACGGGCTCGAGCGTGGCCGCGCCCGCGCCGCCGACGAGCGCGACGGCGTCACGCCCCTGCCCGTCCTGCTCCAGCTGAGCCTCGACGGCGACACCTCCCGCGGCGGGGTCACCCGCGAGGACCTGCCCGCTCTGGCCGACCACGTCGCCGGACTCGGGCACCTCCGTCTGGCCGGGCTCATGGTGGTGCCCCCGCTCTCCGGCGAGCCCGCCGCCCACTTCGCCGACGCCGCCGACGTCGCCGCCGACCTGCGGCGCCGGCACCCCGACGCCGTCGAGTTCTCCGCGGGCATGTCCGGGGACATCGAGGAGGCGATCGCGGCAGGTTCCACCTGCGTGCGTGTCGGAACGGCGATCCTCGGCCCCCGACCAGTAGTTTGAGATCCAGCCTCGCGGGGACACCCGCCCGCGAAGAACACACGCCCGCGAAGAACACACGCCCGCGACGACCCCGTTACCAGGAAGGTCCCGGAAGATGAGCGCAATCGCCCGGTTCAAGGAGTACTTCGGAATGGCGCCCGTCGCGGCGTACGAGGACGAGTACCTGGACGACTACGACCGCCCCGTCCACCACGACGCGCGCGTCGGTCGCGGAATGCACGACACGGACGACCTCGGTCCGGTCGCCCGCGACCGCCGGGACGACTACGGCTACGCCGCCGACCGGTACCTCGACGAGCCCGCGCCCCGCTCCCGCGTCGCCGACCTCGACCCCGTCGACGAGCGTGCCGCCGCCCGCCGTGCGCCCGTCGAGGAGCCG
>NZ_KV823772.1:0-10281 GCF_001815995.1 Dietzia sp. HMSC21D01
CAGTTACACCGGCCCGTGAATCAGCGGGGCGAGCTAACGGATCGGAAAGCACCGACGTCCACCTATTTGCACTACCGCTTTGGGCACCGCAACGAACAGCCGCATCTGGATCAATTGACTTTGGCGGCTCTTCAGTGCGGCGACGCCTAGGTACTTCATCCGCGTGACCTAAGAGGGTAGGTCACCGGCGAGGCCGCCGGCCAAAGCGGCCATCCCTCGAGTTCGGTGCGCACACGTCAGGGTGGCTAGGGCCCGGTGGAGTCGAAGCGCCAAGACCTCTAACCAGGGCCGAAACTGAACCCTGTCACGCGGCGAAAGTCGAAGCACCGCCTCTTCACTTCACTTGGCACTACTTTGTAGATATGGGAGATAGGCAGGCAATACCTGCGGAACTTGAACGCGCGGTGATGCTTGAAGCTGGGTACCGGTGCGCGGTCCCTACCTGTCGGACAGTGTCACCGCTGCACATCGAACATATCGAGGACTATGCCCGAGTGCAGAAGCACGAGTTTCACAACATGATCGTGCTCTGCGCCAACTGTCACGGCATGAAGGGGGTCGGGCCTCGAAGGCTCGATCGGAAAGCGCTGCGCCAGTTGAAAGTCAACTTGGGCCGCGTCAATCAGCGTTATAACGACACCGAGCGTCGAATACTCGAGCACTTCGTGGAAAATGGCCCCGAAAGCCTCGTGGTATTGCCCGGCTCTGAAGTTCTCTATTCATACCTGATCAAAGACGGGGTGCTAGTCGAGGATCCAGAGCAGGAAGGGATGCTTGTGGCGCCTGTTGGGTGCGACGGGGAGATCATTTCCGTGACGACGGGATATAGGTTGACTCCACTCGGTAGGGATCTTGTGAAGAAGTACGCAGAAAACGAAGCTCTTGAAGACTGATATTGCTACGGCATTGGCTGTTTTTGAGTCGGTTGTGCCTGCATTGTCCGCCCTTTTGGGCGTAGCGCTCGGAGTCTGCGGGTCGCTAGCTACAGAATGGTGGCGAGGCCGGTCCGAGCGGAAGCGTCAGCACGCGGAGTTGGCGCACGAGCTGCGGCAGTCGCTGCGCAGCGACCTGTTGAGGGAAATAATCGACCTTGTGGAGAACGAGTTCTCGACTGCAAGGAAGCTCGCATCGGAGATGCAAGCTTCGAGCCTACGGGTTTCAAACGTCTATAAGCAGCTTGAGACCGCTGAGGACCGCCTTCGGAAACTGCTCGCAGCCCCTACTTCTCATGACGGGGAAGTCAAGAAGGCGTCGCTCAAAGTGGGAGGGCTCGAAGATGAGGCGAACACTATAGAAGCGGAACTGGCAATGCAGCACAAGCTTCTAGCTGATGCGCACAGTGCTTTTAAATCGAAATCATTGCGAGCGAAATTCGCAGCCCCGAAAGCAATAGCGAGCAAGTTGGACGAAATATCGACTCAACTGTCGACCATCATCTCAGAAGCCGACGGGGATGCCGGGGTGCAATATGTAAAGCAAAACCAAGATAGAATTTCTTCTCTTGACAAAATGCGCGACGAGTTGGCGTCCATCGTAAGTGGCTGGGTTCACCAGTGACTAAGGCGGGCTCAGTCGCACCGGAAAGTAACCCGCTTAGGCACTTCGTCAAACTAGCGCTCTCGGAAATCCGGCGGCCTCGACTGTCACTTTCGCATTCGGACAGACGCAGTGAGCTAAGGCGAGCTGGTTTGGCGCAACGCAGTTAGACTACGCCACTGCGGGCGCGAGCGGGGCTCTGCCTGGTGCGGGCGTGACTCTTTGCCGGAGCAGGGTGGGGGTCGAGCGAGCTCATCAGATAGGTAGGGCGGAAGCCAGTGCGGTGGGAGTGTGCGTCTCCAGCACCGCCTTTTGGTCTGCTTTGCCCGAGGGGCCTCTGTGCCAAACTGCTTCTGACACGCACCAACCACGCCCCACCCCCCTCGTCCGGCTGCCGCCGCCCCACATCTGTCGCATACTCCCTATATGCGATCCATCTGGAAGGGCGAGGTCTCGTTCGGTCTGGTCAACGTGCCGGTCAAGGTGTACGCGGCGACGGAGGACCACGATCTGCACGCGCGGCAGGTGGACAAGAAGGACGGCGTCCGGATCCGCTACAAGAAGGTGCGGGATGACAACGGCGAGGAGGTGGAGTTCTCCGACATCGCCAAGGCGTATGAGTCCGAAGAGGGCGAGATGGTCATCCTCACCAAGGAGGACCTCGCCAGCCTGCCGGTGGAACAGAACCACGAGATCGAGGTGACGGAGTTCGTCCCGGCCGATCAGGTGGATCCGGTGGCGTTCGACAACGCGTACTTCCTCGAGCCGGCGTCGCGCTCGAACCGGGCGTACGTGTTGATGCGCGAGGCGCTGCAGCAGACGGACCGCCTCGCCATCTGCACGTTCACGCTGCGCAACCGCACCCGCCTCTGTGCCCTCAGGGTGTACAAGGACGTGCTCATGCTGCAGACGCTGCTGTGGCCTGACGAGATCCGCCCGGCGATCCTCGAGGGGTTGGACAAGGAGGCGAAGGTCCGCCCGCAGGAGGTCAAGATGGCGGCGTCACTCATCGAGACCATGGCGGCGGATTTCGAGCCGGAGAAGTACGAGGACGACTACCAGAATCAGCTCAAGGAGTTGATCGAGGCCAAGGCGGCCGGCGGTGAGGCGTTCACGGTGGAGGAGAAGGACACCTCGGGCGACGAGGACGGCGACGACGAGGTGGCCGACCTGCTCGCGGCGCTGCGGGCGAGTGTGAAGGACCGGGGCGGCAAGGCGGACGACGCCGACGACCAGGACGACGACCAGGACGACGACGAGGACGACGACGACGAGGACTCCGGCTCCGCCAAGAAGACCACCAGCAGGAAGAGCGGGAGTAGCTCGGCAAGGAAGGCCCCGGCCAAGAAGACTGCGGCGAAGAAGGCGCCCGCCAAGAAGGCCGCGGCAAAGAAGTCGACGGCCAAGAAGTCGACGTCCTCCAAGTCGGACTCCGGCAGCTCCGGCTCGGGCACCGCCAAGAAGTCGACAGCCTCCAAGTCCACGGCCAAGAAGGCCCCGGCGAAGAAGTCGACGGCCCGCAAGACGCCGGCCAAGAAATCTGCCTGATGGCAGGCCCGCAGTTTGCGGCCGAGGTCGCCGAGTACGTCGAGGGCCATCTCGACTGGCTCCGCGACCTCTATCGCCACTTCCACAGCCACCCGGAGCTGAGCATGGCCGAGCACGCGACGGCGGACCGGATCGAGCAGGAGCTCACCGCGCTGGGCCTGGAGCCAAAGCGGATCGGCGGGACCGGCGTCGTGGCGGTCATCAGCAACCCGGCCCACGCCGGGGCCGGGACCAGCGGCGAAGTCCCCACCGTCCTGGCCCGCGCCGACATCGACGCGCTTCCGCTCCAGGAGGACACCGACCTGGAGTACGCCTCCGAGACGCCGGGCGTTATGCACGCGTGTGGCCACGACGCACACGCGGCCGCGCTACTTGGCGCCACCCGCATCCTGGCCGAGAACCGAGACGCCTGGTCCGGCACCTACATCGCGGTGTTCCAGCCGGGGGAGGAGACGGCCGCCGGTGCCCGCGCGATGGTCGACGACGGCCTGCTCGAGCGGGTCCCGCAGCCGGACCTCGCGCTGAGCCAGCACGTCATGCCCACGGCGGCGGGCACGATCGGCACGGTGGCGGGCCCGGTGCTCTCGGCCGGCGACTCGCTCAAGATCACGATCCACGGCCGCGGCGCGCACGGGTCGATGCCGCATACGGCGGTGGACCCGGTGGTGTTGGCGTCGTCGATCGTCTTGCGCCTGCAGACGGTCGTCTCGCGCGAGGTGGAGCCGGGGGAGTTCGCGGTGCTGACGGTCGGCTCGCTCGCAGCGGGAGCCAAGGCCAACATCATCCCGGACTCGGCGGAGCTGCTGCTCAACATCCGCACCTACGATCCGGCGGTGCGCGAGCAGCTGATCTCCGCGATCGAGCGCATCGTCCGCGGAGAGTGCGCGGCCGCGGGCGCCCCGGCCGACCCGGAGTTCGACTACTACGACCAGTATCCGCTCACCCGTAACGATCCGGGCGTCACGAACACGGTCACCGCGGCGTTCGTCGAGCACTTTGGCCCGCGCGCGGTGTACGAGGCGAGCCGGGTCACGGCGTCGGAGGACTTCTCGCTCGTCCCGGACGCGTTCGGGGTGCCGTACACGTACTGGACCGTTGGCTCGGTCGATCCGGCCCGCTACCGGGACGCGGTCTCGCGCGGCGCGGTGAGTCAGGAGATCCCGGCGAACCACTCGCCGCACTTCGCGCCGGAGGAGGAGTCGACGCTGCTCACCGCTACGCGCGCCCAGGTGGTGGCGGCGCTGGCCTACCTGGGCGCCGAGCGCGGGTCCGTGTAGGAAACGACGACAACGACGACGACGAGAACTCCGGCTCCGCCAGTTAGGCCGCCAGCACGATGAGCGCGAGCAGCTCGGCAAGGAAGACACCGGCCGGAAGTGCCGCAGCGACAAAGGCGCCCGCCAAAATGGCCGTGGCAAGGGAGGGCGAAGAAGTTGGACTTGTGGGGACCACCGAGTGGTCACACCCGCTCAGGTTCTCGCAGGACGAGCGGTCCGAAAAGCTGCCTTCGCGACCACTCGGTGAGCTGCGCGGGTCCCGCGGCACCGGGAACGGGCCGCTCGCGCCCGCCGCTCAGGCGTGCGCGGCGACGACCTCGTCCATCGAGTCCCCGGTGTGTGCGGCCCACCGGCTGAAGACCGCCGCTGTCATGGCCGCGGCGGCGTAGAGCGCGGCTGCCGGCCCGTGTTCGCGGACCACGGTGCGGATGCCGGTGGCGGCGTCGCAGTCGAGCAGCACCGCCTCGCACAGATCGGCCATGCCCTCGGGAGCGTCAGCCACACGTGCCCGGTCCTTCACCGCGCCGATGACGTCCGCCGGTAGTTGCGGCGCCAGCGTCTGGGCGAGCTGGGCGAAGCGCGTCGCCACGGTCAGTGCGTCGGGGATCGGCGGGGGAGTGGTCTCGGCGGTCAGCTCCAGCTCCTCGAGGAGCGCGCCGGCGGCGGAGATGTCGTCGCGGGCGTGGGCATCCAGGACAGCGCGGACGCGGGCGACCGCGGCGGCGTGGCGCTGCTTGGCGCGCTCCATCCCGGCGTCGAGGTCGGCGACGGTCGCGGTCTACACATCGACGCCCTCGCGGGCCAGGAGAGGGGCGAGGAGCTCGAACTGGGCGCGCTGATCCGGGGATGCCATGCCCCCATTGTCTCCGGTCGCTCTGCCGAGGCGTGGCCGGCCGCCCCCGCCTGCCCGCTCGGCCGCCGGTGCATGCGACCGACCTCCGGCAGCCCCCGCATGCGTGCCCGCAGCCCGCGCCCGCCGGACCACCCGGCTAACCCTCCTCGCGCCGCCTCACATTGGCGAGAACCCGGGACACGCCGGCCAGGAAGTCCCGGCTGCGCCGCGCGGCCTGCTGCTCAAGGAGCAGCAGATCAAGCGCCCGGATCACCGCGGACAGATCGGCGCCGGCGCCCAACCGATCCAGAGCCACTGCCGCCGCGACCGCCTGCCCCTCATGGAACGCCAGATCCGGCAGCACCGCCTCGACGGCCCGGGACAGCTCGCCCGCGGGCCGATCGTCGAACGCCGCGCTCACGGAGACGCGGTACTGCTCGAACCGGTCCCGGGCGGCGTCGAGCTCCTGGCGTAGGTTCGCGGTCGCAGACATGGTCGTCAAGCCTACGACGACGACGAGGTCACCCCGCCTTCACGGTCCCGCGGTCACCGCGACTGCGCGAGCGGTCACGCCCCGAAAGCCGCGGGATAGCGGATGACGCCCTCCGGGACGGCAGGGGAGTCGTCGAGGGGCAGGGCCATCAACGCCTCGTCGGGGACGTCGAACGACGCGCGGATACCGAAGCCGGAGGCGCGGCGGAAGCCGAATCGCGGGTAGTAGCCGGCATGGCCCAGCACCACGACGAGCGACTCGCCGATCGCTCGTGCCGCGGTCAGGGCCGCGCGGATGGCGGCCGAGCCCGCGCCGGTGCGCTGGAACTCGGGCAGCACTGAGCACGGCGCCAGCGCGAGGGCGGGCTCGTTCCCGACGTGGCAGCGGGTGAGCAGCGCGTGGCCCACCGGATGCCCGCCGGCGGTCGCGGCGATCATCGACAGCCCGTCGATCCACGCGGCCGGGTCAGCACGGAGGGCGTCGACGAGGTCGGCCTCGGCGGCGGTGGGAAAGGCCCGCAGGATGATGTCGCGGATCGCGGGGATGTCCGCGTCGGTCTCTGCGCGGGTGGTCCAGGTGTTCATGCGGTTCCTATCCGGGACGTTCCCGGCGAGAAGAATTGGGCGAGGTCGCGAACGTTCCGCCCGGGCGATACCGCTGGTCGCTGTCCGCGTCTCGGATCGTCGGAACAGCGGACAATGAAACACTTAGCTGTGCTCCGTATAACTGACGCTTGTGAACTGGCGCGGCCGTTCCTATAGTGGGCCTCGTTGGCGAAACATGATCCCCCCTCATGTCGCCGACCCCGCCGCGTCGCGCGGCACACGCGGACCGTCCCCGGTCGCGAGCCGCGCCAGCTGCTGCTGGCCAGCGGGGCGATCGCGCCGAACGAGGCCACCCTGCCGGTCCCCTCACGCCGGGCCTGCCAGAAGTCGTACGAGAGCTGGCGCCTCCTCGTCCATTACGACCATCGCGCCGTCTGACTCGGTGTGCGGTCGCGCGCCGCCCGGGATGGGACCGTCCACGCCGTCGAACGGACAGTGGCGCCACGTGGTCGGCAGGCACGACACCAGGTGCCGCGGGGTGCCGGCGTCGGCCCAATCGCGCCGCCTCCGCCCGGTCCCGTCGAGGTCCGCGTGCCCGCGGGCTCCCAGTCGATTTGCGGGCCCCGGCAGAGCGGGATCGTCCACCTGGCCTTCAGTCACGCGCGCCCAATAGTGAGCACGGAGTGGGCGACCAAGCCGAGGGTGTGCGCCAAGGCGAGTCGGGGCTTTTGGTGTCCCCGGGTGACGTGGCGGCGCTAACCCGGGCGCTGGAGCGTCTGCTAGCGGATCCGGCGGAGGTACGGGGCCAGCACCGCCAGCGCGACGCGGACAAGCCCGGGCACCTCGCTGAGCGCGTGGCGAGTTCGCCGGTCCAGGTTTGGCCGCCTTTGGCGCGCGTACGGTCGAGTTCATGACGACCTTAGTGTTTCTCCCCGGCCTGCACGGCGATGCGCAGACGTGGTCCCCGGTCATTGACGCCCTGCCTGACGGGTCAAGTGCCACGGCGCTCGACTTGCCGGCCGTGGCAGACCTCGACGCGCTCGTCGACCAGGTGGCGGAGCAGGTCGCGGCCGGCAGCGTGGTGGTCGGGCATTCGCTCGGTGGGGTGGTGGCCATGCACCTGGCGGAGCGTTATCCGGCGCTGCTGGCCGGGCTCGTGCTGGTCACCGCGCCGGTGGGGGCCGAGGACCCGGAGTCCGCGACAGCGCGGGCCGAGCGGGCGGCGGGCCTGAGCCAGGCGGAGTACGAGGAGATCGCCCTCGACGGCATGGAAGCCGTCTACTACGGCGACCGCGGCCACGACCCTCAGGTCCGCGCCGAACGGCTGCGGGCCGCGCGGGTGTACGGGCCCGAGCGATTCGCCGCCCACTCGGTGGCGATCGGGTCGCGGCCCGACCGCTGGGACTTCCCCGCCAAGGCGTCGTGCCCGGTGCTGATCGTCGGCGCCTCGGACGACCAGGTGGTGCCCACCGACGAGCAGCGGGAATGGGCCGAGGCGAATTCGGCGCCGCATGTGACGTACGTCGAGATCCCTGAGACCGGACACATGCTGCCCGTGGAGGCGCCGGGCGAGCTGGCCAGCGCGCTCAGCGACTGGCTCAGCTCCCTCGAGGGCTGACCCCGCCAGACCCGCGGCCGTGTGGGGTTGCAGGTCGGCCGGGGGAGGTGGAGCTCGTCGTCGTCGCCCCTTCCCGATGCTCACCCATCAGACCGCCGCCGCTCGGATACCCCGGCGAGAAGCGATGTAATGAACGGGACGCGCGTAGGGCTCAGCGGTACAGGGGCGGGAGGTGCGGCAGGAGCTCCGGACACAGAGAGCGCACCGCCTCGGCATAGAGGCGCCTGTGGTGCTCCACCTGCTCCTCACTCGACAGGCCGTGCGCGTCCAGGCGCATCGCGACCCACGTCTTGCGGACCCCCATGTAGAAGCCGCCGAAGCCGTCATAGTGCGGGTCCCGGATGTCCGCACATGCCCGCTCGCCGTACGCATACGCCTCGTCGATCGTGAAAGTCCACGGCGTCAGGTCCGCTGCCGCCTTCATCGCCACGGCCTGACCCGCCGGGGGAGAGGGGGACGGGGACGCCTGCGCGCCCTCGCCGCCCATCCGGGCCATAACGGCAACGGCGAGCAGGAGGATGAGGACAGCGCACAGAGCGCCGACTTCGAGGCGCACGATTCTCTTCCGCGACGACGTGGACACCCGGGGGGTCACTCCCGTCCGGACGGGCGTCGCGCTTCGCGGGGCCCGGGCTCGGCGTCATCCGGGTGGATACTGCGGGTCTCCGACCGGACGTAGTGGCGGGGCAGCAGATCGCGGACGTGGACCTTCGGCAGCGTCTTGGTCACCGCCAGCGTCACGTACATGACCGTGTTGATCGCGACGAACGCCGCGAGGACGGCGAACCAGTCCGAGGACAGCACCGACTCGGGCAGGAGGAGCCCCGCGAGGATCATCTCGTGCGGCGGCCCACCGCAGACGGGCGCGCTCACGCCTCGGCCATCCGGGTCGCGCAGTCCGCGTCCCGCACCACGTGGCCCCAATTGGCCTGGCGGGCGAGGTGGATGTCGGTAAGGACAAGACCCGGCCGCGACGCCGGGGTGTGGGGCGCCGGGTCCAGCGATCGGGCTTCCCGGTCGCAAGTGGCCCGATCGTCTCGACGTCCAGCCAGCGCTGGAGCAGGTAAAGGCCAGCACGTCGTTTTCACCCCGTCGCAGGACGCGGCCGAGCAGGGCGGCGAGCAGGGGCAGGGTCAGAAGGGGAGCGGCGGGCAGGCGAAGGCCCGCCACCTCAAGTACCTCAACCCCGAGGGTGACGTGGTGACCTTCTCCGCCAACCCCAAGGGCACCGGCATCGGCGCCGAATCGAGCTGCTTTACCGCGCCGGCGGAGTGAATCTCGGCGGGGCGGGCACCGGCTACTCGCAGGCGACCCCGTCGCCGTCGCGATCGAGCTTGGAGCTGTAACCCGGCTGGCCCGCGTACAGCGGCGCCGCGCCGGCCGCCCTCGCCTCCGCGCAGGACCCGAACGTCGCCGAGTACTGCGGGACGGCCGGCTGTGGGGCAGGTGCCGGCGGCGGGACATAGGCCGAGGTCTGGGGGAGCGGAGCGACGAGCGGCGCCGGACGGCCGCCCCCGTTCCCGGGATCGCCGAGCTCGTCGTCGGTCAGTGCCAGCCCTTCCGATGTCGGTGACGCGAACGCTCCGGTGGTCGGCGAGGGCGTCTGCGAGGGGATCGGTGAGTAGCGGCTGCTCGGCGTGGTGGACGACGTCGATGTGGCCGGCGGCGAGACCGCCGGGTCGTCGTCGCCACCGCACTGGGCCAGCAGGAAACCCAGGAGAATGACGAGGCCGACCATCATCGCGCAACCGGAGCCCGCACCCGAGGTCGACGTCGCCGACCCGGCCGGCGTCGACCCGGGCCGTGGCCCGGCACCTGAAGTGGCCGCCGGGCCACGCTGCGCACGCGATGGGCCGGAGCCGATCCGTCTGGTGTCGTAGATGCCCGTTCCGGGCACGCGCAGGGTGCGCGAGTAGCGGCCCTTCGGGCTCCTCGACACCCGGACCGGACCCGCGCCCGCGCTGATGCCCAGGCCGGACTTGGAGGCGGTGATCCGGAACGGGCCGACCTTCTTGGAACGTCTGAAGCTGACCATGCCGCCTCCCCGGGCGCTCGCGACCGCGGGTGTCCGGGCCGTGGAACGGCACGGTACCCGAATCGGTTTTGCTACGTAAGCATTGTGGACATAGTCTGAGAGAACCCTGATCGCAATCGCGATCTGCCCCACTCGATCAAGGTCACCCGCCATGAGCCGACGTCCACTTTTCGCCACCATGATCGCCGTCGCCGCGCTGCTGACGGCGGCCCCCGCGGCCTCGGCCGCGGAGATCCAGGTGGGGCCCTGGGCCGTGCCGGTTCCGGAGATCGCGCCGATCGTCGTCCCCGTCCCCATGGGCTCCGAGGCGCAGCCGCTGCCGCCGCTGCCGTTCCCGTTCGTCTGGGCGCAGCAGTTCGCCCCGGCGCCTGCTCCCGCGCCTGCCGCCCCGGCCCCG
>NZ_KV823773.1:0-2091 GCF_001815995.1 Dietzia sp. HMSC21D01
CGGGGCGCCGGCGGACAGTTCGCGCACCCATGCGCTGCCGGCGCCGAACGCCGCGCCCGACGCGAGGCCGGCGAGGAACCGGCCGATGTACAGCCACAGCTCATGCTGCGGGCCGAGGAGCATGGCCACGGTCGCGAGCAGGGAGAGCACGAGGACGGGCCGCATGAGGACGCGGCGGCCGTTGCGGTCGGACCACCGGCCGGCGACCAGCAGAGTGGGCAGCAGCCCGACGATGTAGACGCTGAAGATCGCGGTGACGCCGGACTGCGAGAGCCCCTGCTCCGCGCGGTAGAGATTGAGCAGCGGCGCGAACTGGTTGGCGCCCCAGCCCACCGCGAACACCGCGAGGGCGGCGGTCACCCAGCTGCGGCGGTCGACCGGAGAATCCATGAGCAGCAACCTAACCCGCGGGTCTCAGACGAGCGCGGCAATGACGAACGCCACCCCCGCCGCCACGAACAGCGCGCTGGCCACGAGGTCGACCCACGGCAGCAGCCGCCCGACCCGCTCGTTGACCGCGCGGTGCGAGGCGACCATCGCGAGCCCGGCGAACCACGCGAGCGCCACGGCGAGCATCCCCGCGACCAGCGCCACCGACCACGCCACCGACACCTCGTCGCGCAGGAACGGCGTCAGCACGGCGCCGAAGAACACCAGGGCCTTGGGGTTGGCGAGGTTCGTGGCCAGGCCGCGCGCGACGTCCCGCCGCACCAGATCCGCTACTCCGACTCGGGATCCGCTACTCCTGTCGCGGTAGCGGATCCCGACTCCGGGTAGCGGATTCTGCGGGGCGGGGGCGGGTTCGGTGGGTGCGGGCGACGCCGGGTCCGTGGGCGGAGCGGAGTCGGTGGGTGCGCTGCGGGATCGCCACCACCCGCGCAGGCCGAGGACGCCCAGGGTGGCGAGCAGGAGCCCGCCGGCGACCTGGAGGACCGTCATGATCTGCGGATACACGCGCACGAGCGTGGCGACGCCCGCGAACGCGGCCCCGAGCCACACCGTGAGGCCGGCGACGATCCCCAGCGCGGTGGCCACGCCGTGCCGCCGCCCGGCGAGGGCGCGCTGGAGGACGACGACGACGTCGGGTCCCGGCGAGACGACCGCGATCGCCCACACGCCGAACAGGCCGAGGAGCTGCGCCGCGGTCACGCGGCCGATTCCATCGCGAGGAGCCGCTGCTTGGCCGCGATCCCGCCCCGGTACCCGCCGAGCCCACCGTCCGAGCGGAGGATCCGGTGACACGGCCACACCAGCGGGAGCGGGTTCGTGGCGCAGGCCGTGCCCACCGCGCGGACCGCGCCGGGCCGGTCGAGGGCGGCGGCGATCTCCCGGTACGTCGCGGTGCGGCCGTAGCCCACGCGGGCCAGGTGTTGCTGGACCTCGCCTCGGAAGCCCGTCGCGAGGCGGGTGTCGAGAGGCAGGTCGAAGTCGCGGCGGTCCCCGGAGAGGTACTGCCCGATCTGCTCTGCGGCGGCGTCGAGGATCGGCGAGTCGTCCTCGTCCCGCAGGACGCGCGGGCCGATGCGGGTGGCGAGGGTCGCGAGCACCGCGTCGGCGTCCTCGACCTCGAACGCCACGTACACCAGGCCGAGCGGGGTGGCGGCCAGCAGCAGGCCCCCGATGGGCGAGTCGACGGTCCGGTAGACGACGTCGACCAGGCCCTCGCGCTCGGCGTCGCGGGCGAGGCGGTCGCGGAGCCGGCCGGTGTCGGCGGGCGCGGCCCGCAGCGTGGCGATCGCGGCGTCGGTCGTAGTGTGTTCGGTCATGGCGCGACCTCCTGTGACTGTGGCTGTGACCGGGTGAGCGTCCTGCGCAGGGCGGCGATCCCGTCGGCGGCAGCGCGCCGGGCCGCGGCCTCGGTGCCGCCCGTGAGCTCGGCGATCTCGGCATAGCGGAGACCGCCCAGGTACCGGTACGCCACACAGAGGCGCTGCCGGGTCGGCAGGGCGGCGACCGCGTCCCAGATGTGCGGGTCGACCTCGTCGTCGTCGCCCCCGGGGGCTCCACCCGAGCCACCCGCGCGCACCCCGCCCGGTCCCGGTGCGCGGGCGTCGAGGACGGCGATGTCGTCGGCGGCGCCGGTCGGGACCG
>NZ_KV823774.1:0-536 GCF_001815995.1 Dietzia sp. HMSC21D01
CGGGCCCGGCCACCGATCGGCGGGAACGGCGCCAGCACGTCGGCCACCCCGTGCAGGGCCATCACCACGTCATCCCAGCTCGAGGGATCGTCGACGCCGTCGATCGTCGCGGCCGCCCACTCGCCCTCCGCCCAGACGCGGCGCACGTCGGCGGGCACCTCGCGGACCGCCTCCGTCAGACGGTCGCGGTCGATGAGGTCCAGCCGGCCGTAGTCCGACGTCCGCGCCTCCAGCGCACCGACCTCGCCGGCGTCGTGGAAGCCCGGCTCGGCGTCGACGTCCGGGCGACTGAGGTCCAGCACCACGTCGGAGGCGGTGTCGCGGCGCAGCGCCAGCACCGTGCGCCCGCCGGTGACGCCCATGATCGCCCGACGTCCGCGGAACACGCCGTGCGAGACCGTGCCGAGCGGCGCCAGCCCGCCCGCGAAGTCGCCGTGCCGGAACTCCGGGGCCGGCGTCGGGGTGGGTTCGAACTCGCGATCCTCGAGCCAGCGCACCACCGGCGAGTCCGCCAGCGGGTCGGCCGGCGCCTGCTC
>NZ_KV823775.1:0-1178 GCF_001815995.1 Dietzia sp. HMSC21D01
CCGACCGGCCAACGTCGTGCGGGCGCGGCGGCGCCTGGGTGGATGACGACCGGCCCCCCGGGAGCCCGGCCGGATGATCCGCCGGGCGAATCGTCAGACGAGCCGTCGAGAGTCCGGTCGCGGCGGTCGGCGGGGTCGGTGAGGCGGAGGTCCTCGGGGCCGCACGGTCCGCCGGCGTCGCTCACCAGGCGGCACCACCGGTGGACCTCGTGTTCGTCACGGTGCCAGGGCGGGCCGGCGTGCCCCACCTCCGGGCAGTCGAACCCGATGAGGCGGCCGGGGTCCGTGGCGGTGAGGAGGCCGCGACTGGCCGGGCCGTTGCCGTGCAGGTCCACGGCGATCTGTCCCCCGCGGATCGGCCCGAGCGGGACCAGGCCGGGGGTCGGCAGTACCGCGTCGACGACGCCCAGGCGCGCCAGCCACCCGCCGACCCCTGCGGGGGCCGCCAGCACGAGCCGGGACCCCGGTGCCAGACGTCGCAGGCCCCGCAGCGGGGCGATGCCGGTGAGGGCGTCCCCCATCCCGAGGGCACGGAGGGCGAGCACGTCTCCGGATCCGATGTCCTCCGGCCGCACCGCCCACGGCTCCTCGCGGGCGACGTCGACGTGCGTGGGCACCCCGGCCGCCCGGAGCGCCTCGGCGGTGTACGGCTCAACCGGCATCGCTGATCCGATCGAGGATCGAGGTCGTGGACCGACCGGACAGGAGCGGGAGGATCTCGACCCGGCCGCCCCAGCTGTGGACGAGCGGCGCCTCCGGCAGGTCGGCCACGCGGTAGTCACCGCCCTTGACCCAGACGTCGGGCCGCAGTGTGTCCAGTGCCTCACGCGGGTCGTCCTCGTCGAACACCACGACGGCGTCGACGCTGGCCAGCGCCTCGAGCAGCGCGCGCCGGTCGGCGACCGGGTTGACCGGCCGGCCGGGCCCCTTGAGCCTGCGTACGGAGGTGTCGGAGTTGAGCAGGACCACCAGCAGGTCGCCCAGCTCACGGGCGGCGCGCAGGTACTGCGCGTGTCCGGCGTGCAGGACGTCGAAGCAGCCGCCGGTCGCGACGATCACCCCGCCCGCCTCGCGGGTGCGGGCGATGCGGTGGGCGAAGCCGTCGAGGGTGCTCGGGGCGGGCTGGTTGCCCCGGCCGCGGAACCCCGCGGCGCCACCCTCCGCCACCCACCTGGAGG
>NZ_KV823776.1:0-1005 GCF_001815995.1 Dietzia sp. HMSC21D01
CCCCGCCCGCCGCTGGGCCGAGCTGGTCGTGGCGTGGTGGTCGATGCCGCGCACCCCGTGGCGCGTCGGCTCCGAGCTCGAGGGCGGCGGGACCCTGCCCGCACTGGGCGAGCCCGTCGGCCCGCCCGGACCGACGGAACGCGGTCGCGTCCTGAAGGCGCTGGCCGCCCTGGACCCCGCGGCCGAACCCGCCGACGCCCTGCTGCCCGAGGTGGTGCGCTGGTCGGCGCCGGTGTGGTTCTCACGCGCGGGTACGCGGCCCGTCTCGGAGACCGTGGCCGAGGCACGACGGATGGGACTCGTCGTCGGGACCGTGGCGACCTCGGCCGCCCGCCACCTGGTCGACGCCACCCACGGCGCGTCCCACGGCGCGGGGGGCTCCGGCGCGGGGGGCTCCGGCGCGGGTGTCTCCGGCGGTTCCGGCGGCGCGGTCGTCGAGGACCTCGAACCGATCCTCACCGCCGCGTTGCCCGACCCGGTGTCGGAGGTCATCGTCCAGGCTGACCTGACGATCCTCGCCCCCGGCCCCCTCACCCCGGAGCTGGCGGCGGAGTTCGCCCTCCTCGCCGACGTCGAGTCCGCCGGCGCCGCCACCACCTACCGCGTCACCGAGACGTCCCTGCGCCGCGCGCTCGACGCAGGACGCACGGCCGCAGGCACCCGCGAGATGCTCGCCCGCACGTCCGTCACCCCTGTCCCGCAGTCGCTGGACTACCTGATCGAGGACGTCGCCCGCCGCCACGGGCGCCTGCGGGTGGGCACCGCCCTGTCGTTCATCCGCTGCGACGATCCGTCCCTCGTCGCGCAGGTCCTCGGCTCGCCGGTGGCGGAGAGCGCCGCGCTGCGCTCGGTGGCGCCCACCGTCCTGGTCTCCCAGGCCCGACCGCTCGACCTGGTCGAGGCGCTGCGCGCTCACGGGTTCGCTCCCGTCGTCGAGGACACGTCCGGCGCGGTCGTCGCGCTTTCCCGGCCGGCCGCCCGCGTCCGCGAGTCCCGCACCACCCG
>NZ_KV823777.1:0-3053 GCF_001815995.1 Dietzia sp. HMSC21D01
TGGCGCGGGCGCAGGGGTGCGTTGCGGCGTGAGCACCCTGCCCGACGGCTGCGGCGCGTGGCTGCGCGTGCTGGGCCGCGGCCAGGAGAACGTCGAGGCGGCCGTGCGGGCGGTGTGGTCCGCGGCCCGAGAGCACCTGCTCGGTGCGCCAGCGCTCGACCTGCGCAAGAGTTGACCGCGGCGGGCATTCCACTTTCCCGCCCGGCGGGCATTCCACTTTCCCGCCCGGCGGGCATTCCGGCATCGTATCCGCCCCGAGTTGCGCTGGCGCCCTGACGTGCGCTGGCTGAATGGTCCATTCTCCCAGCGCTAGCGGGCCGAAACCGTTCATAGCGCCAGCGCGAGTCGAAGAGGCAGCGTATCCGGAGGGGGTTGTGATGCCGGAATGTCCGCGCCCGCCGCGCAACTGCCGGACAGTCGCCATCCTGCCCGCCGCGCAGCTGCCGGGCAGTCGCCCATCCTGCCCGCCGCACGGTCGCCGGGGCGGCCGACCCGTACTGACGGAGGCGCCCCCGGCGCGTCACGCAGCGTTCACACAACGCCGGTAGAGGCAACGGTGGTGAAACACCGGCGACTCAGCTGACTCACATGATGTCCATACCTTTATGCGCATCGCGCTTCGAGCCCCGCAGCCCGCGGGAGACCTCGACAGCCGGTCAGTGAAGGTCAGGTCAAACACGTGAACTCCACCTCCCTCTTCTCCGGTCGCACCCGCACCCGGCGCGCACTGGCCACCGCCGGGCTTGTCATCCTCGGCGCGGGCGCGCTCACCGCGTGCGGCAGCAAGACCAGCGACACAGCCGCGGCCGCCGCCGAATCCTGCGTCGACACCTCCGGGGACACCATCAAGGTCGGCTCGCTGCACTCCCTGTCCGGGACCATGGCCATCTCCGAGAAGACCGTGCGCGACTCGGTGGCCCTGGCGATCGAGCAGATCAACGCCGAGGGCGGGGGGCTGGGCAAGCAGATCGAACCCGTGGTGGAGGACGGCGCCTCCGACCCCGCCGTGTTCGCCGAGAAGGCGCAGAAGCTCATCACCAGTGACTGCGTGGCCGCGATCTTCGGCGGCTGGACCTCCTCCTCGCGCAAGGCGATGCTGCCCGTGGTCGAGGACGCCAACGCGTTGCTCTACTACCCGGTGCAGTACGAGGGCCTCGAGGCGTCGGAGAACATCTTCTACACCGGCGCCACCACCAACCAGCAGATCGTCCCCGCCCTGGAGTACCTCAAGGAGCAGGGCGTGGAGTCCATGTACCTCGTGGGCTCGGACTACGTCTTCCCGCAGACCGCCAATCGCGTCATCAAGGCGTGGGCCGAGGCCAACGAGGTCGAGATCCTCGGCGAGGACTACACCCCGCTCGGCTCGACCGACTTCTCGACCATCGTCAACAAGGTGCGTACCGCCAACCCGGACGCCGTGTTCAACACGCTCAACGGCGACTCCAACGTGGCGTTCTTCCGCGAGTACTCCAACGCCGGCCTGTCCGCCGAGGACACCCCGGTGGTGAGCGTGTCGATCGCCGAGGAGGAGGTCCAGGGCATCGGCGCCGCGAATATTGACGGCCAGCTGACCTCGTGGAACTACTACCAGACGATCGACTCGCCGGAGAACACCGCGTTCGTCGACGCGTTCAAGGCGAAGTACGGCGCGAACCGCGTCACCTCCGATCCCATGGAAGCCGCCTACACCTCCGTCTTCCTGTGGAAGAACACGGTCGAGAAGGCGAACTCCTTCGCCGTCGACGCCATTCAGGACGCTGCCGACGGCGTCACCTTCGACGCCCCCGAGGGCACCGTGACCATCAACGGCGACAACAACCACATCTCCAAGACCGCCATCGTCGGCGAGATCCGCCCCGACGGCCTGATCTACGAGGTCTGGACCTCCGGCGAGCCCATCGAGCCCGACCCGTTCCTCGAGACCTACGACTGGGCCGGCGAGCTGTCCGGCAACTGACGCCCGCTCGATCCGACCCGCCCGGCCCGCCCGAACCCCCCGCTCCCGCCCGGCCCTGAACCGGGGCCGGGGGCGGGGAAGGGCGGGGCCCGCCAGAAAGGAGCCGGTGTGGACATCCTCATCGGACAACTCGCGACCGGATTGAGCATCGGCTCCATCCTCCTACTCGCCGCGCTCGGCCTGTCTTTGACTTTCGGGCAGATGGGCGTCATCAACATGGCGCACGGCGAGTTCATCATGGCCGGCTGCTACACCGCCTACGTCGTACAGCAGATCATGGCCGCCTCCGGCGCCGGCCTCGCCCTGTCGCTCGTGCTGGGGTTCGTGGTGGGCGGCCTGCTCGGGGTGCTGCTCGAGGTGACGCTCATCCGCCGCCTCTACGCCCGTCCGCTCGACACCCTGCTGGTGACGTTCGGCGTGGGCCTGGTGCTGCAGCAGATCGCTCGCGACATCTGGGGCGCCCCCGCCGTCAACGTGGCGGTGCCCGACTTCCTGCGCGGCAGCGTCGAATTGCTGGGCGCGTCCGTGCCGCTGACCCGCGTGTTCATTTTCGTCCTGGCGATCGCGTGCGTCGCGGCTGTGATGGCCGCCATGAAGTTCACGCCCATGGGTCGGCGCATCCGCGCCGTCACCCTCAACCGTGACCTCGCCGAATCGTCCGGCATCAGCTCCCGCCGCACCGACATCACCACGTTCTTCATCGGCTCCGGTCTCGCCGGCGTGGCGGGCGTGGCGCTCACCCTCATCGGCTCGACCAGCCCCACGATCGGCCAGTCGTATCTGATCGACGCGTTCCTCGTGGTGGTCGTGGGCGGACTGGGCCAGCTGCGGGGCGCGGTGATCGCCGCGTTCGCGCTGGGGGTCCTGCACTCGTTCTTCGAATATTCCACCACCGCCTCGGTGGCCAAGGTCCTCGTCTTTGTCGCCATCATCTTCTTCCTGCAGGTGCGACCGCAGGGCCTGTTCGCCGTCAAGACCAGGAGCCTGGCATGACCAAGACCATCTCCGTCACCCGAGCGGCTGGCGGCGCCGACTCCGCCGACTCCGCTGCCACCACCGCCCCCGATCCCGCCGCCGCGCCGCCCCGGCGCACCCG
>NZ_KV823778.1:0-601 GCF_001815995.1 Dietzia sp. HMSC21D01
GCGCCGTCGGCGGCCGTCGACGGGGACCGCTCCACCAGTTGGCACGCGACCGACGCCCCGTCGCCGTCGCTCGGCCTGCGCCTGCCCGGGCGCCACCTCGTCGGGTCACTGCGCCTGTGGGCGCCCCGCTCGGACGCGCCGGCGGCGCCGAGGGTCGTCACGATCGACACCGGCCTCCAGCGCACGCGCGTCGACGTCGCCACGCTCACACCCGAGGAGGACGGCTCCGTCGTCGTCGACCTCCCCGCCGACCACACCGACCGCGTCACCGTCCGCGTCGACAGCACCCGCGACGTGCGCACCCCCGGCGGGGCGCCCGTGCCCGCCGGCATCGCCGAGGTCTGGGTGCAGGACGCCTCGGGCGCCCGCATCGGCGCGCTGCCCGCCGCCGACGACGACCCCGTCACGCTGACCTGCCAGGACGGGCCCCGGCTGCACATCGGCGACCGGGTCGTGGGCACGCGGATCACCGCGTCCCGCCGGGCCCTGCTCGAGGGCCGCGCCGTTCCGGCCGAACTCTGCGACGAGTCCCCGGTCCCGCTCCCCGCCGGGCCGCAGGAGGTCTCCGTGGATCCCGGTGAGGCGTTCTCGGTGGACACCG
>NZ_KV823779.1:0-536 GCF_001815995.1 Dietzia sp. HMSC21D01
CCCGCTCCCCCGCGCGCACCCTCTCCTCGAGCACGGCAGGGTCGTCGAGAGCGTCCGGCCCGGGGCCCTCCGTCAGTACGGCGGGGACCACCCCGCGGGCGGCGGCGGCCGCGAGGTCGAGCCCGTCGGCGAGGCACTCGACGAACGCCGGGGCGACCCAGTCCCCCGCCAGGTCGACCCGCTCCGCGTCAGGGAAGAGGGCCGGACCCGGGGCGTCGGAACCGGCCCACACGATGAGGCCGTTCTCGTGCGCCAGCGCGGTGGCGTCTCGGGAGGCGGGCGTGAGGACGCGGCCCCCGGTGGCCAGGAATGCGGTCATGCGTCCGATTATCCCCGAGCGCGCCGGGGCGCCGGGCCCGCCCACCCCCCGTCACGCCACGGACCGCCGTCGGACCGCCGCCGTGCCCCCGAGCGCCGGTCCCCCTGCGACCGGGCCGGCCGATACTGTGGTCCGCCATGGACGACTCCGCCGCTGACCACCACCCCGGCCCCCGGGGCGTCTCCGCGACCACCGACGGCGACAGGGCCCGCCTGCA
>NZ_KV823780.1:0-601 GCF_001815995.1 Dietzia sp. HMSC21D01
CCGGCCGAGCGGGGCCACCCGGCCACCAACTCCGAGCAGACCCCGTGGGCGAGCAGGTGCGGGGCGTCGTCGCGGCGGCCGGGCAGCACCGTGGAGACCACGGGCGTGCCGGTGAGCCGGGCGCCGAGCGTCACCTCCACGGAAATGTCCGACCAGAACACGGCCGGAGCGTGGTGGTCGATCCACTCGGCGAGCATCGCCATCCGGCGGCGCAACCCTTCGTGGCGCAGCGGGACCCAGTGCAACCGCCCCCCGGCGGTCGGGTCCGGCCCCGCGCCGTCCCCTGACCCGCCGACGTCCAGCGGCAACGTGACGACCCGGACGCGCCCGGGATCGGGAACAGCATCGTCGCGAACGCGGGCGGAGGTGAGGATGGTGACCTCGTCGTCGAGCGCGGCGGCCACCGACAGCGCCCGCTGCACGTGCCCACTGCCGTGGTGGTGGGCGTAAACACCGATCACGACGCCACGCCCACCAGTAGTGCCCGGAGTCGCTCCTCGAGGGCGTCGATGCGGGCGTCGTGGGAGAACGCGGCGGCAGCGGCGCGGGCGGTGGCGGCCCGGTCGAGGGTGAGCGCGGCCGGGATGCCGGCGGCCCGCGC
>NZ_KV823781.1:0-1632 GCF_001815995.1 Dietzia sp. HMSC21D01
CCGCCGACCCGCTCCCGGCGCAGCGGCTCGGTGACCCCGGCCGGTACGAGGCGTGGATGCGGGATGACCCGGGCGTCGACGCCCCACCGCTCCCGGATCTCCGCGGCGGCGCCGGCGGTCAGTGTGAGGACTGCGGAGGCCCCGCGGACGAGATGACCGGTGCGCTCGAGATGGGCGGCGGGGTCCGGTTCGTGGGGGTTGGTCAGGTCGTGGACGGTCACCACCAGCGGCATCGCCCGAGCCCGCAGCGTCGCGACGAACTCGGCGATCTGCTCGGGCGAGCGGTGCTCGTACCCGAAGTGCACGTGCACGAGGTCGGCGTCGTCGAGGACCTCGGGCCGCTCGGCCGCCTCCAGCGCCGGATGTGGCCACCACCGGGCGGGGTCGGCCGGGTCCAGCACCGGGTCGCCGAGCACGGCGACATCGGCGGCGGGTTCGAGGGCGTGGCGGACGTAGTCGTGCCCGGCGGGCACCGAGCGGACCCGCATCGTCGGGACGGGGGAGGCGCCAGAGTTCACCTCGTCACCGTGCCACGCGCCCCCGGGGCGTCGGCCCCGGGCCTACTATTGTCGACGCGGTGAGTACCCCCGACCGGCCGACCGTCATGGTGATCGGCAACTGCCAGGCCGACGTTTACCGCGACCTGCTGCGCGCCTCGGACGAGGTCCGCGTCGTGGACGTGCGGCCGGTGTACGAGATGACCGCCGCGGACCTGCCCGCCCTGCACGCCGACCTCGCGCGCACGGACGTGCTGATCGTCCAGCCCGTCCGCGACGACTACCGGGACCTACCGCTCGGGCATCGTCAGCTCGCCGCGCATCTGCCGGCCTCGGCGACGGTCATCCTCGTCCCCGTGTTGCGCTACGCCGGTCTGCACCCGTACCAGGTGCTGGTCCGACCGCCCCACGACCGGTCGCTGGTCCCGCCGCTCGCGCCGTACCACGACCTGCGCACGATCCTCGTCTCCGCGACCGGCGACCGCGGCGTGCTCGAGGCCGCGCCGACCGCCGAGCAGGCCCGGGCCGCCGCCCGCGAATCGGTCGAGGCCCTGCGGGTCCGCGAGCAGGCTCACGGCACGCTGACCGCCTCTGACCTGCTCGACGGGTGCCCGCGCTGGCACACGATCAACCACCCCGACCGACACACGCTGGCCACGGTGTTCGACCGCATCCTCGAGAGGCTGCCCGCGGGGGTGCTCACCGACCTGCCGCGGATAGGTGACCGCGAGCCCCTCGGCTCCACACGCGCACCCGTGGAGCCTGCCGTGGCCCGCGCACTCGGCGTGACCGGATTCGATGGGACCGCCTCGGACGACTGGCTCGTCGACGGCGCGCCGGTGCGCACTCGGGACATCATCGACGCGCATCTGGCCTGGTATACGGCCACGCCGGGCGTGGTCGAGGAGGGCCTGCGCCGCCACGCCGACCGCATCGACCTGCTGGGGTTGCGATGACGGCCCCGGGCTCCGCCGCTCCGAGCCCCGGCGCCGCGGATCCCGCCCCGCACCCCGGAGCCCCGCTGACCATCGCCCTCGGCCCGCCCGAGCACGGGGTGACCCGCTTCGCCGTGGACAGCGCGCGCGCCGCGGGCACGCCGGTCCTCGAGGTCCGGGAGGTGGCCGCGCTGCCCGCC
>NZ_KV823782.1:0-1484 GCF_001815995.1 Dietzia sp. HMSC21D01
CGGCGCGCTCCCCGAGATCCGCCGCTGGACCGTCGAACACGCCGCGCCCGCGGACGTCGTCATGTGGGCACCCGACGGCCTGCCCGAGTTCCGGCCCGGTGACGACCTCGCGCGCGCCCTCGCCGACGCGCTCACCGCCGACCGGCACGGCCTCGTCGACGGCGACGTGGTGGTGCTGACCTCCAAGGTGCTGTCCAAGACCGAGGGGCGGATCGTTCCCGCCCCCACCGACCCGGACGAGCGCGACGCCCTGCGCCGGCGGCTCGTGGACGCCGAGTCGGTCCGCGTGGTCGCGCGCGTCAACCGCACGCTCATCACGGAGAACCGGCTGGGGATCGTCCAGGCCGCCGCCGGGGTCGACGGCTCCAACGTCGAGGCCCGCGAGCTCGCGCTGCTCCCCGAGGATCCTGACGCCTCCGCCGCCGCGCTCGCCCGCGAACTCCGACGCCTCACCGGCGCGCGCGTCGCCGTCGTCGTCACCGACACGATGGGGCGGGCCTGGCGCACCGGCCAGATCGACATGGCCATCGGCGCCGCCGGACTGCGGGTGTCGGTGGGGTACGACGGCGCCGTGGACCGCCAGGGCAACGAGCTGCTCGTCACCGACGTCGCGGTGGCCGACGAGATCGCCTCCGCCGCCGACCTCGTCAAGGGCAAGCTCGGGGCCCGGCCCGTCGCCGTGGTGCGCGGGGTGGGACACCTCCTGCTGGACGACGAGGGGGACGACGACGAGGTGGACGTCCCCCGGCGGGCCCGTGACCTGGTCCGGGGCGGGGAGTCCGATCTCTTCCGGTTGGGGACCGCCGAGGCCGTGGCGCAGGGGCGACGTGAGGCCGTTCCCGCCCGCCGCTCGGTCCGCCGGTTCTCCGACGAGCCCGTCGACGCCGAGGTGCTGGCAGACGCCGTGGCGGACGCGCTCACCGCGCCCGCACCGCACCACAGCACGCCGATCCGGTTCGTGCGGGTCTCGGGCCGGGCTCGGACGCGGCTGCTCGGCGCCCTGCGCGCGGACTGGGAGCGCGACCTGCGCGCCGACGGGCACACCGGCGAGGTGCTGGCCCGCCGACTCGGGCGGGGCGATCTGCTGCGCACCTGCCCGGAACTGATCCTGCCGTTCGTCGACGACGACGCCGGCGCGCACGACTACCCGGACGCCCGGCGGGCCGCCTGCGAGGAGACCATGTTCACCGTGGCCGGCGGCGCGGCGGTGCAGTCGCTGCTCGTGGCGCTGGCCGCGCGTGGTCTGGGCTCGTGCTGGGTGGGCTCGACGATCTTCGCCGCCGACACCACGCGCCGCGAACTGGGCCTGCCGTCCACGTGGCGGCCGTTGGGCGCGGTCGCGGTGGGCTACCCGGCCGAGCCGGTTCCGCCGCGGGAGCCGCGCCCGGCCGGGGACGCCTACATGTCCGTGGAGTAGCGGATCCCGCCGTCGGGGATCTCGACGCCCGGCCACACGCGGGCGCCGCGCAGGAGCTCGCAGCGCG
>NZ_KV823783.1:0-585 GCF_001815995.1 Dietzia sp. HMSC21D01
CGGTCCGCCTCGGCCGCCGCGGCGGCCGGGCCCTCCTCGGGCTCGACCGTGACAGTGCCCGCGGCGGCGTCGACGAGCACGCGGGTACCGTCGGCGACGGCGGACAGGCCTCCCGCGGCGACCATGCAGGGGATGCCCAGCTGCCGGGCGATGATCGCGGTGTGTGAGGTGGGGCCGCCATGCTCGCACACGATCCCCAGCACGAGGGCCGGGTCGAGGCCGGCGGTGTCGGCGGGGGCCAGGTCGTCGGCCAGGAGGATGCCGGGTTCGTCGAAGGCTGGGATCCCGGGCTCGGGCAGGCCGCGCAGTTCGGCGACCACCCGGGCGCAGAGGTCGCGCAGGTCGGTGATGCGTTCGGCCTGCCGGCCGCCGATCTTGGCGAACTTCGCGGCGAATCTCTCGGTGGCGGCGACCGCCGCGGCCTCGACCGCCGCGCCCTTCTTCAGCTCCTTGGTGACCTCCTTGGCCCAGCCGCGGTCGCGGGCGAGTACGGCGTTGGCGGTGAGCACCTCGGCGCTGACGCCGGTCGCCAGGGCGGCCCGCTGGTCGAGGCGGTCGGCGACGGTGGCGGCCGCGGCAGCGAAG
>NZ_KV823784.1:0-714 GCF_001815995.1 Dietzia sp. HMSC21D01
CGCGTCGGCGGTCCTCGTGGCGGCGATCGTCGTCGCCCGCCTCGGCCAACCGCCCGACTCGGCGCCCGGCAGCCCGCCGAGGCAGTCGGTCCTCGCGCTGCTCGAGACGGTGCGCGTGGTGGACGCCCGTGAGCCGGTGCCCGGATACGACCGTGAGTGCAGCGGCGCATCCGCCTGTGTGTTCGGGCCCGCCTGGAGCGACACGACCGAGGCGCCCGGGTCGGGTAACGGGTGCTCGACCCGCCACGACGTCCTGGCGCGTGACCTGCGCGGGGGGACCCCGGTGCCCGGATCGCCGTGCGAGCGTGACGGTGGCGTCCTCGTCGACCCCTACACCGGGCGGACCGTCGACGTGGGCGTCACCGGGCTACGCGGGATCCACGTAGATCACGTCTACCCGCTCTCGGCGGCGTGGGACCTCGGCGCATGGGCCTGGTCTCCGAGTCGACGCGCCGCTTTCGCCAACGACGTCGACCACAATCTGTTGGCCGTCACCGCCGCGGTCAACACCGGGAAGAGCGATTCCACCCCGGCCGACTGGCTCCCACCGGACCCGACCCGTCATTGCTTCTACGCCTCCCGGTACCTCACCGCGGCGACGGCCTACGGACTACCCGTGACGAGATCGGATCACGAGGCGCTCGCCGACGCCGCCCGCCGGTGTCCGGCAGGGCGGTGAGGTGGAGGCCGGCGTCCGGCCGGGCGGAGAGGCGG
>NZ_KV823785.1:0-1228 GCF_001815995.1 Dietzia sp. HMSC21D01
CGCAGCTCCGGCGGCGCGGGGTCGAGGACGACGGCGCCCGAGGGGATCCGGTCCGCTCCCGGTTCGCGCAGAATGAGGCGGTCTCCGATCCGCATGGGCAGCGGCGCGGAGATCGTCAGCCTGGCGTGGCGTTCGTCGAGGGGCCGGACGCGTGCGGCCACCGCGGCGGAGCCGAGATGCACCATGACCTGCTCAGGGAGCTCATCGGCCCGCCCGTCGACCCGCACGTCGACGGTGTCGACCGCCCGCCAGCGGCCCGGCGCCACCAGGGTGCTACCCCGCGGGACGTCGTCGGCGGCGATCCCGCGGAGGTTGACGGCGACGCGCGCCACCGCGGTGACCTCGTCCCGCGTGTCCCCGAGCGACTGCAGGCCACGCACAGTGACGCGCGGGCCCGACGGCCCGAGCTCGAGTGCGTCGCCCACGCGGATCGTGCCGGCGGGCAACGTCCCGGTGACGACCGTTCCCGCGCCGCCGATCGTGAACGAGCGGTCCACCCACAGACGCACGTCGGCGTCGGGAGCGGGCCGGGGCAGGAGCGAGCCGAGCTCGGCCAGTTCGGCGCGCAGTCGGTCCATGCCCTCGCCGGTGACCGCGGAAACGCACACGGCCGGGATGTCGGCGAGCGGGGTGCCGGCGAGCGCCTCGCGGGCCTCCGCCAACGCGAGCTCCGGCTCCAGCAGGTCACTGCGGGTGATGACAAGTACCCCGTGGCGCACCCGCAGGGCCGCGAGCGCGTCGAGGTGCTCGGCGGACTGGGGCATCCAGCCGTCGTCGGCGGCCACGACGAACATCACCGCCGGCACCGGCCCCACCCCGGCGAGCATGTTCGGGACGAACCGCCGGTGCCCGGGCACGTCGACGAACGCGACGGTCCTGCCGTCGTCGAGGGTCGTGGAGGCGTAGCCCAGGTCGATCGTCAGTCCGCGGCGCCGTTCCTCGTCCCACCGGTCGGGCTCCTCGCCGGTCAGCGCGCGCACGAGCGTCGACTTGCCGTGATCGACGTGCCCGGCGGTGGCCACGACGAACATCAGGCGAGCGCCCCCGCGCGGAGCACGAGCCCAGCGAGCTCGTCATCGTCCCCCGGAGGCAACGCCCGCAGATCCAGGAGGCACCGGCGCTCGGTGACCCGCCCCAGGACGGCGGGGCGGCCTGCGCGAAGCGCGTCGGCGAAGGACTCCGGCAGGGACACCGCGGCGCTGGGGAGCTCGACGCCCGGCGCCCCGCC